>NZ_JBISBU010000037.1:0-53706 GCF_044385805.1 Haloferula sp. A504 | reverse complement strand
GACGCAGTTGCCTTCGGCTGCTCTCCCGTTGCTCGTCTCGGGAGGACTCAGACTCTCACTGGTTGGTTTCATGTATGTGCACGCGCACGAGTGGCTCCTTGCAGGAGCCATGCCGGGGCGTGGCGGCCTCCAGGCCGCGCGATCAGGCATGCCTCCCTTTTCGGCCGCTCAGAAAATTCGATCCGGCATCATCGACCCTTCGCGATCTTGCCACTCTCCCGGAACCGATCCGCCACTCGGCTCGTCCCCAACGGACAACCGGCCTTGCCCAGTCCGGCCTTCTCCGGGTTGCGCAAAATGTAACGGACACAGCGCCCGAAGTGAGGCCAGTCGCGGATCATGCGGTCGAAATAACTCCGTTGCCACAGCGGCCCCGTGCGACCCAGGCGCTCATTGATCTGCCGGGCGGTGAAACCTTTCCAAGACTTCAGGATCTGAGCCAGGGTCCACTCTCCGAGCGTCTCGAAAAGCACATGCACATGGTTGGGCATCACCACCCATGCATGGAGGCGGTAGCGCTGCTCGTCATGGAAATGCAGCGCCTCATGGAGGATGGCCGCATTCCCCGGCTCTCCCAACAGACACTCCCCGCTTCCTTGATCGAGCCAATGCTCCACCTTCCCGAAGAACCGCCGGTAATAGTCGCGCTCGACCGGCGACGCCCACGGGCGTGGCCCCTGATTGGCTTCAAATGCGCGGCGCGCTGCGACGTGGCTCCGCAGCGTGTCCCGTGGAACCGAGTCGGCGAGCCGGAAAGTCACGAAATAAGTGGCACCTTGCTGCCACCAATGGGGCAGGCGGTTGTGGGTCGTGAAGTTGGGAGCGTGGGGGTTGTTGAATTTGGGAGACATCCCTTTAGTGTGCAAATAAACACTATCCAGACAAGACAGATCTTCCCCCGCGGTCGGGAGACCGCCACGCCCCGTCATGGCGCTTGCAAAGCGCCACTCCCGAAGAACCGCTCCAGAGCCTCCACGCAGGCCTGGCTGTGGCTCTGGAGGCAGACGTAGCCCTCCACCGCCTCGACGTGGGCGCGGATCTCGGGGACGGCATTGGCCGGGCAGGCGATGCGAGCCGCCGCCCCGGGAGAGAGCATCTCGAAGTCGTTGTGGCTGTCGCCGATGGCGAAGCAGTCGGCCGGCCCCAGGCCGTAGCCCTCGGCCACCCGCACCAGGCTACTGCCCTTCTGGTAGTTCCGGTGCCCGAAGCGCAGGTAGATCGTGTTGCGCTGCCAGTTGAGCAGGGGCTCGTCCGCCGCCAGTTCCCGGACCTTGCCGACAATCCACTCCATCTCCTCCTCGGTGCGCGCGATCAACCCGGCGGGGTCACCCGCCTGCTCGACCCACTGCGCACCGGTGTGTTCCTCGATCTCCGAGCGGATCGCCTTCATCAGGCGGCGGACCTTGCGGAAGAACTTCTTGTGGTCCTTCTCGCAGCGCTTGTTCCACTCCTCGTCGCCGACCCAGCGCCCGACGGCATTCGGGAACCACAGCTCGCGCTCGCGGGCGACCACCCAGTCGGGCGCGAAGGGAAAGCGGCTCTCGATGAGCCCCTCGACCACGTGCTCCATCGAGCGGCCGGTATTGATCCCCCACACCGCCGACTCGCCGGCCCGCAGGGCGGCGATCTTCTCGAAGAAGGCATCGGCCACCGGCGGCGACTGGGCGGGATCGTGCAGCGTCCCATCAAAGTCGAAGGACAGCACCAGTCGCGGCGTTTCCGGAAGGTCGAGCGCTCTCACACCGGAGGCTTAGCACGGATGAAACGGCGCGCGAGGATTATGGCACCGGCGTGTTCTCCAGCGCGTCGGCGATCATCGGTGCCGGATCGGAGGCATCCGCGGGCACCAGCCGGTGACGCATGACCGAGGGGAAGACCTGCTGCACGTGGTCCGGATGCACCGCCCCCGCCTCCTCGATGAAGGCCGCCGCGCGGGCCGCCTGCATGACCGCCAGCGACGCCCGCACCGACACGGCATGATCCGCCCCGGCCCGCCTTCGGAGGCTTTCGCAAAGATCCGTGATGTAACCGGCCAGAGGCTCGCCCAGAGGCGTCGTCCGGGCCTGTTGCTGCAGGGCGAGCACATCCTCGGGATGGACCAGCGCATCGTGCGAGCCATTGCCGTCGATCTCGCCCGAGGCGTGTCCGAGGAGAATCCGGCGCTGGATTCCGGGATCGGGCAGCTCCATCCGGATCGAGAGCAGGAAGCGGTCGAGCTGCGGCTCCGGCAGCGGGAAGGTGCCGTGAGGGTCGCCGTCGTTCTGCGTCGCGATCACCAGGAAGGGCTCGGGCAGCGGACGCGTCACCCCCTCGAGCGAAACCTGGTGCTCGTTCATGCACTCGAGCAGCGCACTCTGGACCCGCGGCGAGGTGCGGTTGATCTCATCGGCCAGCAGGCAGTGGGCGAAGACCGGACCCGGGACGAATTCGAAATCGCCACGGTCCATCCGGTAGAGCGAGTAGCCGAGCAGATCCGCGGGCAGCAGGTCGGGCGTGAACTGGACCCGCTTGAAGCTGCCGCCGATCGAACTCGCGAGCGTGTGCGCCAGCGAGGTCTTGCCGATGCCGGGCGGCCCCTCGATGAGCACGTGGCCGCGGGCCAGCAGGGCGATCATCAACAGGTCCGCCGCCCCCTCGGCGCCGAGCACGGTGGCGGTGAGGCGCGAACGAAGCGGATCAAGGGATTTCATCAGGGGATCTAACTCGCAGTGGAAAGGGATTCTTGGACCAGACGGATCGCCTCCGGATAGATCCGGTGCTCCTGCTCCTGGATGCGGGCGTGGAGGGACTCCGGCGTGTCGTCCGGCAGGACCGGCACCTTCGCCTGCAGGATCGCCGGCCCGGTGTCCATCCCGGCATCGACGTAGTGCACCGTGCACCCGGTTTCCGAAACGCCGGCCTCGAGCGCCTGGACCCACGCGTCGAGGCCCGGAAATGCCGGAAGCAGCGCGGGGTGGATGTTGAGAATGCGGTTGGGAAAGGCCTCGAGCAGCGGTTGCTTCACCAGCCGCAGGAACCCCGCCAGGCAGATCAGGTCGACCCCCGCCTGCTGCAGCGCCTTCGCCGTCTCCGCCTGCGCCTCATCGGGAAACTTGGTCCGGAAGCCGCGGCAATCGATCAAACCCGTTGCGATTCCCCGCTCCCGGGCCCTTTCAAGGATGTAGGCGTCGGGACGGTCGGAAAGCACCAGCACGATCTCGGCATCGAGAGTACCGGCATCGATCGCATCCAGGATCGCCTGCATGTTCGATCCCGATCCCGATCCAAGAATCCCGAGCCGCATGGCCGCAGCCTACGGCTGCGAAGTTCCAAGTGAGAAGTTCCAAGTTCCAAGACCTGATGCAGACTCGCCCGGGGAATCCATATCCTCCATCCGTCCCATCCCATCCATCCTGCAACCCCATTCTAGAAAGCTCACCCGCCCACTTTGGAACTTGGCACTTGGACCTTGGAACTTCCGAGGCTACGCCTCGGCCATGCACGACCCGCGCATCGACGAATTGGCGAAATCGCTCATCGGCTACTCGGTTGCCCTGAAGAAGGGCGAGAAGATCCTCATCGACCTCCAGGACGTGCCCGACTCGATCGGGCTCGCGCTCATCCGGGCCACCCGGAAGAAAGGTGCCATCCCGGTGCTGCGGGTGAACCACTCCCGCCTGACCCGCGAGATGTTCAAGGGTGCCAGCGACGAGCAGTACAAGCTGATTGCCAAGAACCTCCTATCCGAAATGAAGGGTATGGACGCCTACATCGCGATCCGCGGCAGCGACAACATCGCCGAGAACAGCGACGTCCCGGCGAAGGACATGAGCCTGGCGATGAAGCACCTGCGCCCCGTGCTCGACTGGCGGGTGAAGAAGACCAAGTGGTGCGTGCTGCGCTGGCCCACGCCGTCGATGGCCCAGCAGGCCGGCATGAGCACCGAGGCCTTCGAGGATTTCTACTTCAAGGTCTGCCTCGTCGACTACAAGAGCCTGGTCCCGGCCGCCAATGCGCTGAAGCGGATGATGGACAAGACCGACCTGGTCGAGATCAAGGGGCCCGGCACCGACCTGCGTTTTTCGATCAAGGACATCCCGACCCTGGTTTCCGCCGGCAACTACAACATCCCCGACGGCGAGGTCTTCACCTCGCCGGTGATCGACAGCGTCGAGGGCGTGATCACCTACAACGCCCCGAGCATCTATCAGGGCATCCCCTTCGACTCGGTGAAGCTCACCTTCGAGAAGGGAAAAATCGTCAAGGCGGAGTCCCCCGGCAAGACCCGCGAACTCAACAGGATCCTCGATGCCGACAAGGGCGCGCGCTACATCGGCGAGTTCGCGATCGGCTACAACAAGGAGATCAGGCACCCGATGCGCGACATCCTCTTCGACGAGAAGATCGGCGGCTCCTTCCACTTCACCCCCGGCCAGGCCTACGAGGATGCCGACAACGGCAACCGCTCGCAGGTCCACTGGGACCTGGTGAACATCCAGCGCAAGGACTACGGCGGCGGCGAGATGTACTTCGACGGCAAGCTCGTCCGCAAGGACGGCAAGTTCCTCGCCAAGTCGCTGGCCAAGCTGAATCCGTAAGGGAAGGACCGCCGATCTCCGAATCGGCATCTTCCCGGGCCCGCGCGACGCTGTCGCGCATCGGAGGTGGGCCGCCCCCGGCCCACAATCCTTTAGGCCCGTCCCCCGGGCATCATCCGATCCATCGGTTCAGCTCCTCGCGCTGCGGGGCGAGGGCGCCCCGCCTCCCATCCTTGCAGGTCCGTCCACGGAGGTGCAACATGCCGGAGTGAGAAAGGCCTTCATCCTCTGGCTTCTGCTGGCGGTTTCCGCCTTCGGCTCCCACACCATGGCGTGGAAGGTTCCGCTGGACCATGTGGTCACGAATGGCACCGCGAACCCGGCATGCCAACGCCTCGAAGGAGCACCTGCGAAGTCGGACTTCTTCGCTGCCGGTGATGAGATCTGGAACATCGCGGGGGCGATCGAAATCGAAGACGACACCAACGGTCACTTCGATCCGTTTGCTCCCCCAGCACCCAGAAAAGAGCAAGTTGTCGATGCTGACTGGCTGGTGTGGAACGCTCGTTCCAGAAAGCTGGTCGGGCGGGGCTCTTGGAGCCAACTCGAGAGAATCACCCGACTCATCGACCTCGAGTCTCTCCCCAAGCTCGTCAAAGTTGGTGTCGAGATTCACGACGGATCCGATGAGCCTCGCAAGGTGTCCATCTTGACTCGCAGTGGGGTGTCATGGTCGCTCCGAGACCACAGCATCGATATTCAAGGGACTGCCCACTTCCCGAAACCAGACGGATTGAGCGGAAATCGTCCGGCCTATCTCGAAATGACGGCGGCCTGGACGCGAGGAGAAGCGTGGACCGAGTCTGTGGTATTGGCCTGCACAAGCTTGCCATGCGGAAGCCCTCGTTCGCTGGCAATTTGGGAAGACAAAGAGGGGCGTTGGGAAGTCCGTGCCGGAGCCAATGTCATCGCGCTCGACGGCACACCCGTGACACGTCTCCGACAACTTGAAACACCAGCCGGCTTGAGGTGGATCGATGATGACTCCACCGAACGCCCGCCACGGATGCCACTCGTCGGCGACCTCTTCGCGCAGACTTTCCCTCTGCCCGGAATCCTCATCGACAGAATGGACTGGGACGAAACCGATCTCCCAGATCTGGATTACGAAAAGGATGCGACCGTCTTTCCCGGAAGCCGCTGGCTCGACGTGAGGGAGTCGCTAGCGCTGCTGGGGCTACCTTCGGTCGAGGTCGCTGGTTTCCAACCCGATCAATACATACTCAGAATCGTTGATTCCGAGCAATCGCTCGATTTCATTGAGGAAATCTTGAAGACGGATAGGACCCCAAGCACGGTCGCCGAGCTTTCTTTCCAAAGCTCTTCGTGGAACTCCAAACTTCAATGCCCTAGCGGACGACAGGTAAGCATATTCCGATCACGAAATGGGAAGTCTCGGGAGCTACTTCGGGTCAGCCCCAGCATCGGATCCAGTGATCGGATCATGGATGTGAGCTACATGCTCAATTTGGAGAACGGTCTGCAGTTGGACTCAGCCATCACAATCTCAAGCGGCCAGACACACGAAATCGCATCCCAAGCCCAGGCTGGAGAATCGCTACCAATCCAACTTACCGGCACCATCAAGGCCGTCACACGCTAATCCGCAATGAAGCGCACAGTTCACATCTGGCTGGGACTGCTTCTCTCCGCCTTTGCTTGGGGCACCGAGACCGTCGGCTGGAGGGTTCCCGTCGACCTGGTGATCGATGGTGGTCTGCGGAATTTTGAGGTGACCCGCATGGAGGGAGTGCCGGACGAATCATCCTACTTTGAGAAGGGCGACGCTATCTGGGATCTCTCGAATGCGATCCAGGTCGAAGTCGAGGTCCCGCCGGATGCGACTGACGCGGACTTCGATCCCTTCGCGCCTGTCCAAACGACGACGAAGAAGATCGAGAAAATCCTATTTGAAGACGGCTTTGTGGTCTGGAACGCCCGATCGCAGATGATCGTCGCGCGGGGAAACCCAATGCAATTGGCCTACGTCGAGCAGGCCGTCGACCTTGCCGGGCTCCCGAAGCAGGTAGTCACCACCTTCGAGATCATCCAAGGCGAGGCATGGCAGAGGCTCGACATCCCCTGCCGCTCCGGAGAAAAGGCGAGTGCTTCGATTCGAGGTGCCACCGCCCATGTGGCACCAAACCTGTCCTCCTGCATGGAATGGATCGACCTCAACCTGTTGGTGGCGTTCGACACACCACAAAATCGTTGCACGATCAATACCGCCCTCACGCTCAAGCGGGGAGCACCCGTCAGAGTCGCGAGTTGGACTTCCGAAGGCGTCGACTTCACGCTCCGGGCAACCACCGACGTGATGATGGCGTGGGGCTTGCCGGTCGACGGAGTTCAAACACAGGAGATCAAGAACAAGGTCGAACCACGACCACGAATCGATGACCGGCACCTCGATGGGAAGAAGATCGATGACCACCTTTCCGCGAGAGTCTGGGATGTACCCAAAGACCTCCTGAGGCGAATCGGAAGCCCCACCATTGACCACCGCCCCTTGGTCATCCCGGATGAGTTGAATAATCTTGTCCGACCCGGGTATCTCGATGCGGGTCCGGCTTTGGAAATGAACGGGGTGAAATTCGACGACCCGCTCGCAATTGCGGGGTTGGACCCCCATGGTGGTCGGCTGTTGCATATCAATACACCCATCAACCATGACCTCGTCGAAGTGATCTGCAGTGGTGGTTGCGAACCCCCGAGACTCGTCGAACTAAGCTTTGAAAGCAGGAAATGGCTCGCCACCATTGTTGGCCGTTCCGGCGAGAAGTCCGACATCAGGTTTGGAGCCGAGGGCTCCAACCTGCCGCGAGTCGAAGTCGCCCCCAATGTGGGCGCAGGAGGTTGGCTCGTCGACGTGAACTTTGTGATCACCTCACCCGACCGTGGTGTCGAAATCTCGTCGGCGATCACCGCTCTCGACAAGGTCAAGATCCCGGTCGGTGGAGACGCCGAGAACGAGATATCGCTGACAGCAGAGGTCCTGGATGCTGATGCGTCCCGATGACGGTTTGGCGGGCTAACAAGCTCTACGATGCGCGACAGCGTCGCGCGGTCCTCTCGTTTCCTGCGGAGCCCGGGCCTTGGCGTTCTTGGCGTCTTGGCGTCTTGGCGGTTCCTCCCTGATCCGGACCGTCACAATGCCGATTCGGAGATCGGCGCTCCATGCTTGCCGTCCGTCGATTCCGAGGGCATGGGAATGCCATGAGACTCCTGCTGTGCCTGCTGCTCCTCACGGCTCCCCTTCTCGCCCAGACCTACCGGCCGGTCCGGGAAAAGCCGCCGATCCCCGCCAAGGAGTTCCGCGGGGCGTGGGTGGCGGTGGTGCACAACATCGACTGGCCCAGCCGCAAGGGGCTGAGCGCCTCGGCGCAGCAGGCGGAACTCACCCGGATCCTCGACCGGATGGCGTCGCTCAACATGAACGCGATCCTGCTGCAGGTCCGGCCGCATGCCGATGCGGTCTATCGCTCCAGCCGCGAACCGTGGAGCCACTGGCTGAGCGGCACGATGGGCAACTCTCCCGGCTACGACCCGCTGCAGTTCTGCATCGACGAGGCCCACAAGCGCGGCATCGAGGTCCACGCCTGGTTCAACCCCTACCGCGCGCTTTCCAACGCCGCCCACCCGGCCTCGCGCGACCACGTGACCCGCTCGGCTCCGCACATCACCAAGCGCTATGGCGGTGGGGTGTGGTGCGACCCCGGCCATCCCGAGACTTCGAGCCGGGCTCTGGCGGCGATCCTCGATGTGGTCCGACGCTACGACGTCGATGGCGTGCATCTCGACGACTATTTCTACCCCTACCCGAAGGATGGGAAGACCTTCCCCGACGGCCGCTCGCCGGCGCAGCGGCGCGCCATCGTCGATCGCTTCGTGAAAAGCCTCTACGACCAAGTGAAGGCGACCAAACCGTGGGTGCGGGTCGGGATCTCGCCCTTCGGCATCTGGCGCCCGGGCGTGCCGAGCGGCATCGAGGCCGGGCTTGATGCCTACGAGGATCTCGGCTGCGACGCCCGCAAGTGGCTGGCCAATGGCTGGGTCGACTACCTCGCGCCTCAGCTCTACTGGCGCGACCAGCCACGCAAGCAGAGCTTTTCCGCACTGCTGGAATGGTGGCGGCAGCAGGGACGTCGCCCGGTCTGGCCGGGGATTGCAACTTCGAGGATCAAGAGCTCCGACGACCCCGGACGCCCGGCCTCCGAGATTCTCAAACAGGTCGGCCTGAGCCGCTCGATCGACCGCAACTACGTCGGCCACATCCACTGGAGCGTGAAGTCGCTGATGGAGAACCGCGACGGCATCTCGACGGCACTTTCGCGCGGCGCCTACTCGACCCCGGCGCTGGTGCCGCCGATGCCGTGGATGGGGAAACGCGAGGTCGCCCGGCCGTCCATCGAGGCCCGCGGCGAGGGCCGTAGTCTGCGGATCGGCTGGCGCCCGGGCGACTCCGGCACCCACAAGCTTGCGGTGATGGGCCGCTACGGCGACAAATGGCACATGCTGGCGGTGCTTCCGAAGGGACACCGCGACGTCTCGCTGAATCCGGCGCGGGGCCTGCCCGACGCCATTTCGGCCAGTGCCGCGGATCGCTTCGGAAATCTAAGCGGTCCCGTGGTGCTGGGACGCTGATAGAGCGGGGAGGGACTGATCCGGGCTGCGCCGGAAAAGCGGTAAATTTCTTGCATTTTTCGATGAAGTCGGGCGATGGTCCGCGCGTCCCAACCTAACGGAAACCCCAACGGGCCTCCGCCAGATGAGATGAAGATTCGCCTTTTTGTAACGGGTTCGGCCGCATTTTTTGCGGCCTGGTTGGCCGTGACCTACGTCCGCGAAGTGCCTCACGAAGGGTATCCGCGCCTTGGCAAGGGTTCGATGCCGCTCTCCGCCGAGGCCGAGCCGGAAGCTCCGGAGACCCCCGCCCTGCTCGGGACCGACGGAGAGATGCCGACCGAGATCGCCCTCGCGGATTGATCTTCGCCCAATTGCAGGCTGGCCTCCGCGCCGGGACACGATAGTCTGCCGGACATGGCCGAAGATCCGATTGTCTGCGATACCAAACCCCTGGGGCTCGAAGTCGAGCCGGGCGTTCATTTCTGGTGCTCCTGCGGGCGCTCGTCGAGCCAACCCTACTGCGATGGCAGCCACAAGGGCACCGGCCTGCAGCCGGTCCGCTTCGAGGTGAAGGAAAAGACCATGGTCTGGTGGTGCCAGTGCAAGCACACCAAGAACCCGCCGCTGTGCGACGGCAGCCACAAGGCCGTAAGTGCCAAGTGAGAAGTTCCAAGGGCCAAGAGTGGGTCGGGGCCGGCTTCCATGCCGACGGGCAGCGCCTGTGGTTGGCAGAGGTGGAGATCCGATCTGCAAGCAAGATCCGGCGACGTGTTCATCGCTGGTGTGCGATCAAGGGCACCCTGGGCCACTGGCGTGTGAGGCGCGCATGTTCACGATGGATTCGCAGGATGAAACGCAGAGAGCGGGAATGTCTGTTCCTCGGCGATTGATCCCGCTTCGGACTCATGCCAACTCCGAAAATCCGCAGAACAGTCGCGAGTTTTCGTTCGGGCGGAGCGGCATGGAATCGTCGCGATCGAGAAAGGCCGCGCAGATGGCATCGAATTCCTCCGGCTTCTTCGCCCGGCGGAGCCGGTGCTCGAAGTCAGGATCGTGCCCCTGGGTGACGAAGACCATGGTCTTCTTCATCCGCTGGACGTGACCCAGCGGGTCGAAGTTTCCGGTGTCGCGCGCGATCTCCTCGTAGAGGCGCCGGACGTAGCCGAGCA
This sequence comes from Haloferula sp. A504, assembly GCF_044385805.1. Taxonomy (NCBI): domain Bacteria; kingdom Pseudomonadati; phylum Verrucomicrobiota; class Verrucomicrobiia; order Verrucomicrobiales; family Verrucomicrobiaceae; genus Haloferula; species Haloferula sp. A504. Next base: position 43,334 of record NZ_JBISBU010000037.1, on the reverse strand, counting down.
AGTCGCGGCAGCTCGGGACCAGGCCGTCCCTTCCGGCAAAGGCAGCCCGCAGCTGATCGAAAAGCCACGGATTGCGGATCGCTCCCCGCCCGATCATCAGCCCCGCCGCCCCGGTCTGCTCGTGCAGGGCGAGACCGGTCGGGACGTCGACGACGTTTCCATTCGCGACCACCGGGCAAGGCATCGCCGCGACCGCCTCACGGATGCGCTCGGGATGGACCGGCGTCTGGTAGCGCTCGACCACCGTCCGCCCGTGGATGGCCAGCATGTCGATCGAATGCTTGCGGAAGATCTCGAGCAGCGCCGGAAATTCATCGGGCGAGTGGTAACCGACCCGGGTCTTCACCGTGAAGCGCCCCGCGATCGCCTCGCGCAGCGTGCCGAGGATGCGATCGACCTTGGGCAGATTCCGCAGCAAGCCCCCGCCGGCCTCCTTTCTGCAGACCACCGGCGCCGGGCAGCCGAGGTTCAGGTCGATGCCGGCCACCGGGTGCCGTTCCAGCTCACGTGCCGTCCGCACGAGCGCGTCGAGATCCTGACCGATCATCTGGGCGAACACCGGGCGCCCCGTCGGGTTCTCGTCGATCGACCGGAGAATCCAGGGGTCGGGCCGCGACGCCACATGGACCCGGAAATACTCGGTCACGTACACATCCGCCCCCCCGTAACCGGCCAGCACCCGCATGAAGGTGAGGTCGGTGACGTCCTGCATCGGTGCCAGGTAGAGCACCGGTCGGTTGGCTGGAAAAATCTCCGTCACTCGGGTCGCGGCAGCTCGAAGAGTCCGTCGGTGCGGCAGTACCAGTCGGGCGAGCCCATCCGGCCGGGCGGCGTGTGGCGGTCCTGCCGGATCCGCAGGCTCTCCGGGTCGATGATCCCGTCATCCACGTGCACCCGATGGACGATTCCCAGCACGATGCGGTTCTGGCCGATCCGCTGGACCGAGTGGACTCGGCACTCCAGCGCGGCGGGTGCGTCCGCCAGGCGCGGTGGCGCGACCACCGAGGAGGGCACCGTCGAGAGGCCCAGCTTTTCGACCTCGCTCTCGCCCGGCGGCAGGCTTTCCGCCGTGGCGACCATGGTCTCCGTTTGGTCGGGGGCGACCAGATTGACGGTGAACTCACCGGTCTGCTCGGCATTCCGGGCCGAGTCCTTCGGCGAGCCGTCGGGTCGGTTTCCCGGCGCGAAAATCACCAAGGGAGGCCGGGAGCCGAAGACATTGAAGTAGGAAAAGGGGGCGAGATTCACCGATCCATCGTCATTCAGCGTGCTCACCCAGGCAATCGGGCGAGGCGTGATCAGGCTCGAAAGAATCGGGTAGGCACGGTCGGCGTGATGGCCAAGGAGATCGAGTTCCATGCCCGGAGCGTGGGACCGCCAGAGGCGTGAGGCAAGAAGCGGCACCAGAGCTTGCTTGACTTTCAGGAGATGCCGGGGATTCTCAAATCGGTTTCAATGGAAAGGAGAGAAGGTGGATAACAACGATTTGCTTCACACCGAGAAGATCCTCGCGGATCGCAAGACGTTCTTCCTCGATCTGAAGGAAAACGCCCGTGGCAAGGTGGTCAAGATTACCGAAGACGTCAGCGGCAACCGGGACACCATCATGGTTCCGGCGGAAATCCTTGGCGACTTCATCGCGGCCCTGAGCGACATCAAGGCGACCGCCGACGGCGAATAGGGCCGCTCCACGGCAGCTCGCACAGTTGTTTCGGATAGCCGAAACAAATCTTTTCGTTCCCGTCCGGATTGGTATGGTCTGGCCGCTGTGGATGATCAGGCTCGAGCCAACTGGATCCGGCGGCTGGTTCTGCTGGGGATGATCACCCTCGGGGTGCTTGCCGGCATCTTCGTGGACATTCCGGCGATCCAAGCCTTCGGCTTTGGCGACAAGAAGGAAGAATCCCAGCTCGAACAAGTCGACCCCGACAGCTTCCGCGAAGCCATCTCCGCGGAACACCGGTTGACCGTCATCCACATGATGATGGACGGCAATCCGGACTCCGAAAAGCTGCAGGAGATCCTCGAACAGCTTCAGGAAGAGCAGACTTACGGCAAAAAGGTCGCGTACGCGGAACTCGACGTGGAGAAACACGAGGACATGGCCGCCGCCCAAGGGGTCGATTTCGAGGAATTCACCGGCCAGATGGATTTCTACGCCGCCGGCTACAAGCTCGGCACCCTCAAGGGGCCGGCCGACCGTCCCAAGGTCGAGGCGACCATCGAGCGCTACCTGGCCGGGCTCGTGAAGCGCTTCGGGCCCGGTTGGCTGCCCGATGTCGACGGCCTGAAGCGTGCGGGGGCGGGCGACCGGATTCTCAACGTCCAACCCGCGGACCCGGTGCCAGGCGTGCAGCCGGCGGGTGGCGGTGAAATCGTTCCCGGGCTCCAGCGCGCTCCCGGGGCCAAGCCGCCGGCAAACCCACCCGAGCAGCCATGAAACGAAGCCTCCTGATCCTCCTGCCGCTGGCCTTCGCGGGCTGCGACCCATTGAAAGACAAGCTTTCCGGCTCCGGCAGCGGCTCGGAATCCATCGAAACCCTGTCCCTCCACGCCACGGACCTCGCCGAAGGCGAGATCGATGCCTTCGTCAACCGCCGCAACCAGGTGGTCGTCCTCGACTTCCACGCCACCTGGTGCGGCCCGTGCAAGACACTCGCCCCGAAGCTCGAGAAGATCGCCGCCGAATTCGGCGACAAGGTGGCGCTGGGCAAGGTCGATGTCGATCAGGCCAACGCCGCCGCCGCCCGCTTCGGGGTTTCGGGGATCCCGGATGTTCGGATCTTCGTCAACGGCACCCAGGTCGACCGCTTCACCGGCGACATGCCGGAAGCTCATGTCCGGGCCAAGATCGTGCCCCACACCACCTCGGTGTCGGGACAAGTCGAAGCCGGCCCCGCCGGGTCGCCCGCCGCCAATGACGGCCCAGCGATCCAGCCGATGGAAAAGGACTGGCTGCCGCCCGGCATGCAGCGGCAGTAGGGTGGATCAGTCGAGAAGGGCCTGGAGTTCCCAGGTCTGCTTCGCCCGGGGCGTTCCCGGTCCGTTGTAGCCGAGGATTCGGAATTCCGCACCCTCGACACCCCGCTTCTCCAACTCCGCTTCAAGCGCGCTGCGGGCAGCGGCGACATTCTTCTTCGAGTCGCTTCCCTGCCACGCGTAGCTGAGGACCCTGGCCGCGGCCACGTCGCGGATCTCGACCTTGCCGGCATCGACTTCCTTCGGATCGACCGACGTGTTCTGGTAGAGAAAGCCCATCCCGACCTCGTCGAGCTGGCCGTCGCGGTCGGCCATCGGCATCTCGACGGGAGCGGTCATCGGGATGTCGTTCTTCTTGATGTGGCGGAACAGCGTCCAGAACGAACCACGCTCGCCCTTCCCCCCGGTGAAGGCGGCGCGGTAGGCAGGGTAATGCTTCTCCGCCACCTCGTTGTAGGGACCCGGCTGCGGCCACCCTTCGGGCAGCGGTGCCTCGTCGACGTAGCTCGGAGTATCCGCAGGTGCCTCGTCGGCTGGCAGGCTGCAAGAAGCCAGCAGGCCGGCGAAGGGAATCAGAAGTCGTTTCACGCATCGAACGAACTCCGGAAATGATCCGGCGCAACCTCATTCCGTGAACCCCCGCTTCCAACGAGGAAGCGGCCGCCCGTGTGGTACGCAGTTCCTCCGGGGGTCCAACGCACAACCGAGGCTCCGCACCCTTGAAGGGGGGACTACGTACGCGTGAAAGCGAAGCGAAGAAATTGCACGGAGTTGCAGCCCTACTCGACAGGCTCCGGATGCTTGACCCTCAGGCTGTCGCGGAACTCCCGGGCGAAATCGCGTTGGCAGCACATGTTGACCAAGGCCGCCAGGCTCATCGCGATCACGGCCCCCACTCCCGCCAGCGCCATGTCCTTGTGGGCGTCCCAGACATCGCCCTGGGATCCGAGATAGGCCTGACCCAGATCGCCCCCGAACACGCTGGCCGCCGCCCATTCGATCAACTCGTAGATCATCGAGGTCGAAAGCACCAGATCCAGCGGCAGGAAATAACCCCAGAACCCCCTGGCGTCGGCAATGCGCAGGAAAACCTCGCGCATCGGATAGGCAATCAGCAAGCCGTAGAGGAAATGCACCAGGCGGTCGTAGTGGTTGCGGTCGCCGATCTCGATGCCCAGCCACTCGCCATAGGGCACGTTGGAATACGAGTAGTGGGCCCCGATCTCGTGAATGCAGAGGAACACGAAGAAGCCCGCATAAGAGATCCTCGAAAACGGAAAGCGGCGGGCCGTGAACACCAGCACCGGAACCGCGATGAAGACGAGCACGTTCTCCAAGAGCCAGTCGTCCCGCCTCAGCGGGTCGATTCCGAGAGCAATGAACACAACCAGGAAGACCCCGAGAAGGATCGCTCCAAAACGAATGGTGGAAGCCACGCTTCCATTCCACACCAGGCAAGGTGCCGCAGCAAGCCGACCGTCACGTCACAGTTGCTCGATCCGGAACACGACCGGCGAGCTGTTGACACAGTCGAGCCTTTCGATCGCCGCAAGGGTTTCCTGCAGCAGCCCGAAGGAGCAGCTGTGAAGCTGGAAGACCATGTCGACGAAATCCTCGTCGGGACTCTCGGGATTCACCGGCGAATGGGTGCCGGAAATCCCGATCCCGGCGTCGGCCAGGACCGTGGCAATCTCGGCGATGACCCCCGGCCGGTCGGTCACGTCGAAGCGCACGTAGTAGGCCGTGCGGGTTTCCTCCACCGGAAGCAGGCGGCCCTCCTCGCGATACGGCAGGAACCCTCGATGCCCGGCCTGGCCCTGCAGCGAGCGCGCGGCCTCCACCAAATCGGCGACCACCGACGACGCGGTCGGGTCCTGGCCGGCACCGCGCCCGTAGAAGAGCGACTCGCCCGCCGAATCCCCGTGCACCGCCACGGCGTTGAAGACCCCGTTCACGCTCGCGAGGATGTGGGTCTTGGCGATGAAGGAAGGCTGCACCCGGCACTCGACCGCTCCGTCCGGATGCTCGCGCACCACCGCCAGCAGCTTGACCACGTAGCCGAGCCGCGTCGCGAACTCGATGTCGATCGGGCGCACCTGCTCGATGCCGGCGACATGGACCTTCGCCGGGTCGATGGCGAATCCGTAGGCCAGCGTGGCCAGCAGGATCGCCTTGTGCGCGGCATCCCAGCCGTTCACATCCAGCGCCGGATCGGCCTCGGCATAGCCCAGTTGCTGGGCCTCGGCCAGGGCGGTGGTGAAATCCAGCCCGCCGGTCGTCATCCGCTCGAGGATGTAGTTCGACGTGCCGTTGATGATCCCGCTCATCGAGTGGATGCGGTTGCCGACGAAGGACTCCTGGACGGTCTTGATGATCGGAATTCCCCCGGCGACCGCGGCTTCGAAATGGATGGGAGTCCGGTGCTCGCGGGACAGCGCGAACAACTCGGTGCCACGCTCGGCCAGCAGCGCCTTGTTGCCGGTGACGACCGGCTTCCCGGCCTTCAATGCCGCCGCGACGATGTCGAAGGCCGAGTCCGTGCCACCGATCAGCTCGACGACGATGTGCACCGCGGGGTCGTCGACCAGTTCGCGCCAATCGGTCGTCAGCTTGCCCTCATCCACCGCCACCGCCCGTTGTTTCGCGGCGTCACGCACCAGCACGCGGGCGACCTCGAAGCGGACAAGCCCGGAGGTCCGGTCGGTGATCAACTGGGCGTTGCGCTGCAGCGTCAGAACGACCCCGGAACCGACGGTTCCGAGTCCGGCAAGGCCGAGGCCGAGGGTGGTTGCACTCACGCGGGCGACTGTGACCAGACCGCCGCCCGCGCGAAAGGGCAAATCCGCTCAGGCCGCAAACTGGGCCACCGCCGCCGCCCAGTCGTCCTCGGACGTGCCGGGGATTCCCTGCTCGCAGCGGCGCAGGTAGATGTAGAAGGCGGCCACCTCGAGCTCCTCGATGCTGGGGGCCGGGCGCGCGGCCTTGGCCGTCGTTTTCTTCGCCACCTTGCGGGCGGTCTTTTTCGTCACTTTCTTCGCCGCCTTGCGGGCCACCTTTTTCGTGGCCTTTTTCGCAGTCTTCGCGGCTTTCTTCGTGCTCTTCTTCTTGGCGGGCATGAGTGTGTTTCGGTTGCGGAGCGCGGATTAGCAGCGCGAATGCCAATATCAAGCCCGAGCCAACGGAAAAACCCATGGATTGTCACAGTTCGGTCCCTGCGCCATAATAGTGCCGTGGCCAACGGCTATACATGGAGCGACATGCGCGACGAGGGCCCGACCCACCTTCCGGGTCCGGACCGACTGGGCTGGTGGATCGTGGTCTCGCTGCTGGCGGCCATCGTCCTCCACGTCCTCGCTTTTTTCGCCCTCGGCCACATCAAGGTCGCGCTCGGCTTCCAGGAGGCGGAAATCCTGCGCACCCAGCCCATCCAGCTCGACCAGGTCGAGGTCCTGCCGCCCCAGATGGACGAACTGGCCCCGGAACCGCAACCGGTCGAGGTCGAAAATACCGCCAGCCTGCTCGAGGAAATCGACGTCCTGGCCTCCCTCCCGGAAGACCACGAACTCGACATCTCGCCGGAGGTGATCGATCCGGAGTTTGCGATCCAACCGCAGCAGCCGGTCGCCGACGGCCGACCCGAGGCCCTCGACACGGACATCGCCGCGGACTTCAATCTCGATACCGAACTGCCCGAACTCGGCCGCACCGAGGACCCGCTGCCACTCGCCGCCGAGGGACAGGTGATCGTCGATCCCGGCGACGTCTCGGCCGACGACCCGGCGCTCGATGCCTTCACCGAGGAAATTCTCCGCAAGGGTGTCGAGGACGGCGCGCCCAAGGGAACGCTCGACGGTGTCGTGACCCTCGATGACCTCGTCGGCCTGCCCGAGAACGTGCTCGTCGGCAAGAAGACCATGCTGCCGAGCGACCTGCTCTTCGAATACAACAGCGCCGAGCTGCGGGAGAGCGCCCGGGTCGGCCTGATGAAGCTGGCGCTGCTGATCGAGCGCAACCCGGGCCTCTACTGCTGGATCGAGGGCCACACCGACCTCTTCGGCGGCGATGCCTTCAACCTCGACCTTTCAAAACGCCGGGCGAAATCGGTGAAGGACTACCTGACCGCCTCGCTCGCCCTCCCCGCCGACAAGATCATCACCCGCGGCTACGGCAAGACCAAGCCGATCGTCAGCAGTGGCGACGTCGACGTCCAATCGCCGAACCGCCGGGTCGAGATCAAGATGCGCCGGACGCTGCCGCCGAAGGATGAGCCGGTGCTGGTCAATCCACCGCAGCCCGTTCCCCAGCCGCCCGCTCCCGAGCCGAAGCCGGAACCTGCGCCGAAGCCGGAACCCGCGCCTCCGAGGGCGGTTCCCATCCCCGAGGCACCGGAGGTCGAGCCACCGCCGCCGAAAGCCGTCCCGGTCAATCCCGACCCGCCCCGCGCCGTGCCGGTCGAGGAGCCACCACCCCGCCCACCGAGGGCGGTGCCGGTGGATTAGGGAGTGGCGCTATGCACCTGTCCTCCGAAGCCTTGGCGAAGGGGGAAGCGCCATACCGGGGCCGGGCGGCTTTCCAGCCGCAAGGACGGGGGCGGCTCCTCCGAAGGGTACGGAACGAGACTCGCTGCCGAGGTTTCGGACAACCTATCCAGAGCAATCGGCGCCCACCCAGCGATCTGAAGATCGCCACACCCCGCCATGGCGCTTGCAAAGCGCCACTCCCCAGAGCTTGCAATCCCGGCGCATGGCCGCTACCTACCCCCGCATGTTCCGCAAGCGTCGCCTGCTCCGCGCCCTCGCCATTTGGCTTGGGACCGCCGCCGCGTGACGTGATTTGACCTTCATTCCGACACACCCGGCGCGCCTCTGGTCCGCCGGGTTTTTCTTTTCCCGGCATCCCGAGGCAGCCCGTCCCGAACGATGACCTTCCACCCATCCGAACGCAGCGGCATCGGCCTGATGCTCGGCTCCGTCGTGCTCTTTTCCGTCAACGCCCTGCTGGTGCGCGGACTGAGCCTCGCGGTGCCCGCGGCCGACGGCTGGGTGGCTTCGCTGTTCCGGGGCGTGATCGGCCTGGCGGTTGTCGCCCTGTTCTTCCGCAAAGGCTTCCGGCCGTCCCACCTGTTCAAGCACCGGCTGCTGATGCTGCGCGGGCTGCTCGGCGGCTTCGGCATCCTCGCCCTCTACATCACCGTCGTGGAACTGGGCGCCGGTCGGGCGGTCATCATCAACCTCAGCTACCCGATCTTCGGCTCGCTCTTCGCGACGCTGTTTCTCGGCGAGTCGCTGCCCGCCCGGGCCTGGGCGTGGATGGTCGCCGGCTTCGGCGGGCTGCTGGTCTTTCTCGGGGGTGGCGTCGATTTCGCCATCGGCCCCTACGACCTGCTCGCACTGGTCGGCGCGGTGGCCGCCGGGGCGGTCGTCGTGATGATCCGTCAGCTCCGCCACAGCGAAAGTACCGCCACCATCTACTCGGCCCAGTGCCTCGCCAGCGCGTTGATCGCCGTCGGCCCCGCCACCGGAGCGACGCTCCAGCTGCCGACCCCGGCCCTGGTGCTGATGACGCTCGCGGCGGTGCTGGTCGCCCTCGCCCAACTTGCCATGACGCACGCCTACCGCAGCCTTTCGGTCGCCCGGGGTTCCTCCATCCAGATGCTGCTGCCGCTGGTGACCGCCATCGGCGGATGGGCGCTCTTCGGGGAACGCTTCAGCGCGGTCGAACTCGGCGGGGCGGCGCTCACGCTTTTCGCCACCATGCAGGTCCTTTCAGCACCCTCCCGCATGCCCTTCGAAAAAACGGCCACGACTTGAAATCCCCGAGAAATCAGCCTAAACCCCGCCCTTCCCCGCGTGCCGAAGTTCCAAGTTCCAAGTTCCAATCTGAAATCTGAAATCTGAAATGTCCTACGTTCTTCCAACCTATGGCCGCTTCCCGCTGACCCTTGTCCGTGGTGAGGGCACCCGCGTGTGGGACGACGGGGGCAAGGCCTACCTCGACTTCTGCTCGGGCATCGCCGTGTGTGCGCTCGGACATTCGCCGAAGCCGCTGGTCGATGCCATCCAGGAACAGGCCGCGACCCTCATCCACTGCTGCAACCTCTACCACATCCCGCAGCAGGAGGAACTCGCCCGGATGATCGTCGAGGACCTGGTCCGGATTCCGGGAAAGGTGTTCTTTTCAAACTCCGGTGCCGAGTCCAACGACGGCCTGATCAAGGCCGCGCGGAAGTTCGGCCATGCCCGGCCGCAGCCCGACGGCTCCCCGCGCTACGAGCTGCTCACCTTCAACCGCTCCTTCCACGGCCGGACCCTCGGCGGCATCAACGCCACGGGCCAGGACAAGGTGAAGGAGGGCTTCGACCCCATGCTGCCCGGATTCCGGCACCTCCCCTTCAACGATCTCGACGCGCTCGCGGCCGCCATCCGGCCCGAGACCGCCGCCATCCTGCTCGAGCCCGTGCAGGGCGAGGGTGGCGTGCACGTGGCGACGGCCGAATTCCTGCGGGGTGCCAAGGCGCTCTGCGACAAGCACGACCTCCTGCTCTTTCTCGACGAGGTGCAGGTCGGCTTCGGCCGCTGCGGCGATCCGATGGCGTGGCGGGAAATCGCGCCCGAGATCGAGCCCGACGGCATCAGCTGGGCCAAGGGCATGGGCGGCGGCTTCCCCATCGGTGCCTTCTGGCTCAGCGATCGACCCTTGGAGCGCCGGCTTCAGCCGGCATCTTCGGAAGAGACCTCGACTTCCCTCTCTTCGCTCATGGGTCCCGGCAGCCACGGCACCACCTACGGCGGCAGCCCGCTCGCCTGTGCCGCCTCGCTGGCGGTGCTGCGGGAAGTCCCCGGCCTCATCGACAACGTCCGCGCCCGGGCCGCCCAGATCCACGACACCGTCGCGTCGTGGAATCACCCCGCAGTCACGGAAACGCGCGGCCTCGGCCTGCTCGTCGGCATCGGTCTCGATGTCGCGAAGATGGACACGCCCGAAGGCAAGCTCCCCGCCATCCATCTCTCGGCGGAGCTTCTCAAGGCCGGCCTCCTCGCCCCTCCCGCCGGCCCCGAAACCCTGCGGTTGCTCCCGCCCCTCAACGTGTCCGAAGCCGAAGTCTCCGAAGCGCTCGAGATCCTCCGCACGGTCCTGGACCGCTTGGGCGATTCCAGCACTGGGACGGGGGACTGAGGGGTCGGGGGCCAAGCGAGATGCGGCCCCTTGGAACCGCACCATCGAACTGAACCATGAAGATCAAACACTACCGCGAACTCATTGTCTGGCAGAAGGCAATGGACTTGGCCGTCGAAGTCCATCCGGTCGCTCTTTCGTTTCCGAAGGTCGAAATGTTCGTGCTCACTTCTCAGATCAATCGTTCCGCCACATCCATCCCTTCCAACATCGCCGAAGGCAATGGCCGGAGAACCACGGGCGAGTATCTCCACTTTCTCGGAATCGCCCGCGGTTCTCTGAACGAACTCGAAACGCAGATCACGCTCGCATTCCGTCACGACTACATCCCGGAAGCCGTCCATGACCATCTCCTGGGGCAAACCGCATCCGTCGGCCGTCTCCTCAATGGCCTGGTCGAAGCCCTCGAACGTCGCCAAGCCAACTCGTGACCCCACATCGCTTGGCCCCCGGCCCCTCATCCCCCTCGTCCCCAAGAGCCAAAACCACTCACCAACCCCGCAGATGAAACACCTTCTCACCATCGAACACCTCACCGCTGCAGAAATCGGCGGTCTGATCGACTCCGCCGCGGCGCTCAAGGCCGAGCGGGGCGCCCACGCCACGCAGCCGCTTGCCGGCCAGACCTGGGCGATGATCTTCACCAAGTCATCGACCCGGACCCGCGTCTCCTTCGAAGTCGGCATCCGCGAACTCGGCGGCTCGCCGATGTTCCTCTCCGGCAACGACATCCAGCTCGGCCGCGGCGAACCGATCATCGACACCGCCCGCGTGCTCGGCCGAATGGTCCACGGCGCGATCATCCGGACCTTCGCCCAGCAGGACGTGGAAGACTTTGCCAAGATGTCGGGCATCCCGACGATCAATGCGCTCACCGACGACGAGCATCCGTGCCAGATCCTGGCCGACCTGCTCACCGTTCGTGAAAAGCTCGGCGGCTGGGAAGGCAAGCGCATCGCCTTCGTCGGCGACGGCTTCTCCAACATGACCATCTCGTGGATGTGGGCGGCCAAGCACCTCGGCTTCGACCTCGCCGTCGCCTGCCCCGGTGACTACTCGCCCGACGCGCAGTTCATCGCCAGGCTCAACGCGCCGAACATCACGATCACGCCGGATCCCGCCGAGGCGGTCGAGGGCGCGCACGTGATCAACACCGACGTCTGGCTCTCCATGGGCCAGGAAGGCCAGGCCGAGAAGGAAGCGGCGTTCGGACCCTACCAGGTGAACGGTGAACTGCTCAAGGCCGCGGCTACGGGTCACATCGTACTTCACTGCCTGCCGGCCTATCGCGGCAAGGAGATCACCGAAGAGGTCCTCGAGGCCCACGCCGGGAGCATCTTCCAGCAGGCCGAGAACCGTCTCCACGCCCAGAAGGCCGTGCTCGCGGCACTGGCAAGGTAGGAGCGCCGATTATACGATCGGCATGGCACATGAGATGCCGCTGGGTGACCCGCAGCAGTCGGGACGGGGCGGAACCTGACGGGCAGGCCGTGCCGGTTTCATCACCGGCGCTCCTCCTACCTGCGGCGCTCCAGCCACGCCTCGAGCAGCGACGGCCAGGCCGATACCGGCCCCTTGCCCTTGAGGCCGTAGCCGTGGCCGCCCGTCTCGAATACGTGCAGGGCGACCGGAACGCCCGCCGTCTTGCAGGCCTCGGCAAAGCGCAGGCTGTTGCGGCAGTCGACCCCGTCGTCGGAGGTGGTCACCAGGAAACACGGCGGGGTCTTCCCGGTGACCTGCTTCTCGGTCGAGAGCTTGTCCAACATCTCCGCCGACGGCTCCGGCCCGAGCAGCCGGCGGCGCGATCCGCCATGCGCCACGTCCCCCATGGAGATCACCGGATACACGAGAATTCCGAAGTCCGGCCGGCAGGCGAGCTTGTCGATGGCGTCCTTGCCCTCCTCCTCGAAGGTATCCGCGAAGCGCGTGACGCACACGCTCGCCAGATGACCGCCCGCCGACGAACCCATCACGCCGACCTTTTCCAAACCGAGCTCACCGGCCATCGAGCGCATCGTCCGGATCGCCCGCCGGGCATCGAGATACGGAACCGGATAGCCATACCCGAAGCCGTCGTTGCCGCTGACCCGGTACTTCACCACCATCGCGCTGATGCCACGCTCGTTGAGCCACTTCGCGTAGTCGTGGCCCTCGTGGTTCATCGCCAGGATCGTGTAGCCCCCGCCGGGCAGGATCACCACTCCCTGCCCCGTCCGCCCACTTGCCGGTGCCGGATAGAGGAAATACTGCGGCTGCTCGATGTGGCTCAGGCGCCCGCCCTTGCCCTCGGTCTCACTCCCGGCCGGCGGCCGCGGCGCGCCGGGGGCATCACCCTCCCACAGCGGCTTCCATTCCGCCACCGCCACCGGGAGCGTCAATCCCATCACCAGTGCCACCATCCAATCGATTTTCATGCTCATGATTCAATAAAGACCCTGCCCTGCCGCCGCCGCACAAGCCTCCCGCCTGACAGCATGACTTTCGCCGGACCTCCGTCGGCCAGCATCCCGAGCACCCGTTCGACCGCCGCACGGTCGAGGTCCGCCACCCCGGCCTGCTTCAGGTGGTCGAACACGCAGGCCCGGCGCAGCGCCTCCGGCAGTTCCCGCAACTTCGGCACATGCAGGCGACCCTGGGGATCCGTCACGCCCGCCTGCACGACCGCCCACGCCTGCACCGCCCGCAGTTCCGCATCCGCATCCGCCGCCTTGACCAGGGGCCCGACGACGTCGCGGCGGGCAATTTCAGAAAGCAACGGCAGGGCCTCGTGGCGCAGGCGGTTGCGGGCGACGTGGCTCTCCGCATTGGTCGCGTCCTCCCGCCAGCGCAGTTTCTCGGACCGCAGCCAGTCCCGGAGCGCCTCCCGCCGGACACCCAGCAAGGGCCGAAACACGGTCATCTCCAGCCCCCCCATGGCCAGCTTCTGCTCAAGCCTCATGCCACTCGCCCCCCGGCTGCCACGCAGGAGGTTCCACAGCACCGTCTCGGCCTGATCGTCGGCATGGTGGGCCAGCAGCAGGATCCGGCAGCGCCAGCGGCGGGCGCAGTCGGCGAAAAACGCATGCCTCGCCCGGCGCCCGGCCGTTTCCGGCGAAATTCCCTCGCGGGCCGCCATCGCCGCCACGTCCACCCGCGACTGCTCGAATTCCAAACCCAGCTGCGCCGCCAAGTTCCCGACAAACCGGGCATCGGCCGCCGCCGACCGACCGCGCAGGCCATGATTCAAGTGGCACACCACCAAATTCCCGAAACCCCTCCGCGCCAGCCCATGCAGGAGCGCCACCGAATCCGCCCCGCCCGAGACGCCGATCAAGCAGCGACGCCGGCGCGAGGCGGTGGCGATCCAGGGCAGATCCTCCCAGCGCATGGGCGGCAGTTTGCCGTCCCTCGACCGATCTCCCAGTCGAAATCATCGCTCGCCCGAAGGAAAAGAGCTGAAACCCGGCCCGGACTCGCCGATTGTACTAGGAATGGAACACTTCGCCGGATGGATCGTGCTGGGACTGGTGGCAGGGGCACTCGCCCGCTGGATCCTGCCGGGTCAGGAAAAGGGAGGATGGGTCTCGGCCCTCGTGCTTGGGATCGTCGGTGCCCTTGTCGGGGGCTGGATCGCCCGGAAGTTCGGTTACCTGCCCCCCGCCGATCCCGGCAATTGGATCCCCGGCTTGCGCTCGATCGGCTCGGCCACCGTCGGCTCCATCATCGTTCTCTCGATCTGGAAGTGGTTCCGGGCCTGAGCGGAAGTTTGTTTCAGTGAAGTGAAATTCCGGATGCTACCCGACAGCCTATTTCCCTGAGGCTGAACACCTTTCTTCTTGAGCGGCCCGACAGTCGGGCTACCGTTAGTGGAATCCATCGGCCTTTTGTCGCTGGATCCATAAAAACAGCAGCGCCGGCATCCCGGGGCTGCGCAACATAGACAAAACACATGAAAACCAACAAAACGCGACTGCGCGGCTTCACCTTGGTGGAGCTTCTCGTGGTCATCGTCATCATCGCGGCCCTCGCGGGCCTTTCGGCTCCCATGATCCTCCGCCAGCAAAAGGCGGCGGCTCGCACGGAAGCGATCAACAACGCCAAGCAAATGGGCCTCGCCCTGCTTGAGTTTGACCAGGAGTTCGGCTCGTTCCCGGACGACGCCACGGCAGAGCTTGTGTCCGACGCCACCGGCTATCAGGGCACCCTGACCGGCTCGACGTCCAATGACTACTTCCGTCAGCTCATCGCTTACGGCATCCAGTCGGAGGACATCTTCTACACGAGGACCGCCTACACCCGGAAGCCGGACAACGTCGTCAACAACGACGATGCCCTCGAAGCGGGTGAAGTCGGCTTCGGCTACATCATGCTCGACCAGGGTGTGGGACAGAACACCTCCGGCAACCCCGGCCGCCCGGTGCTTGCGACCCCGCTGCTGGATGCGCAAACCACTTGGGAATTCGACCCCGACCCCTACGGTGCCAAGGCCGTGATCCTGAACCTCGACAACAGCGCCGAGGCTCCGACCATTCGCGGCACGGACAACAAGGTGACCGTCGGTGGTGGCCGGACCCTGGAACAGACCGGTGACGACACCGTCTGGGGCACCAGCACCAACCCGACGCTGGTCGCTCCCCAGAAGGCTGGCGGCGCCTGATCGCCCCGCTCCCATCAATCCAACCGGAAGGCTCGGCAAGGGCCTTCCGGTTTTTTTGTTTGCCCCTCCGGCGCTGCCGGACGAGTCAGGGAGGTGATCATGACGGACGAAAAGCCTTCCAGTGCCTACCTGCCCTATCCGGTCTCCACCCTGAGTCCCCGGATCGTGCCGACGGATCTCTCGTCCTTCAAATCCCGCGGGATTTCCGAGGTGGAGCGCGACCTGCAGCAGAAGCTCGTCCAACTCCGCGAGACCTACCTCGAGGCCATCGACCACTTCAACTGGAACAAACTCGTCTATGAGTCGGAGATCTCCTTCGAGCCGGTCGTGGGCGAAACCTACCACCTCTACGAGTCGCGCGGCCGCCGGATGCTGTCGATGATCGCCCCCGACGAGTGGCCGATGAAGCACCTCGCCAGCCTGCGGCTCAACGTCGACCGACAGTGGCAGGTCGAAAAGGCCTCGTTGGATCCGAGAGAGCTTTTCGGTTCGGGAGAATCCTGAGCAGTGACCAATATCGAACAAGGAACGCCCAATGTTCAGTGGATGAGTCCGCCAACCGCACCGACCACGAGGCCCTTGGAAATTGGCCATTCCTTGTTGGATATTGGATATTGATCTCCTCCCGGCTCCAGGCATACCACCTTCCCGACATGACGCGACCGCAGATCGAACTGAGCATCAAGCTCTTCATCCTTGCGCTGATCTTCGCTTTTGCCTGCGCCGTTTGGGTCGTGATGGGCATGCTCGGCATGGTCTGATCCTGACCTACTTCACCTCCACCACGGCGGCCTGGCCATCGTTGCTCTTGGCGAAGACCAGCCCGTCGGCATAGGCCACCGGTGCCCAGCACTTGCCACTCAGGATCTTCGCCCGGCCGCTTTCCTTCCAGCCGTCCTTGGCGGCACGTCCGACGATCAGGTCACCGGTTTCGGCCAACACGACCACCGAGTCCCCGACCATCAGCGAGCTGCCGCGGGTGCCCGGCATCCGGGCGCGCCAGCGGATCTTCCCGCTCGCCATGTCCATGCGGATCAGCTCGGCATCGATGTTCTTGTCGCCGAAGACGCCGATGATGTCGCCGTCCGCCAGGATGCTGTTCTGGAAGATCATCCGCGTGTCCTCCTCCTTGTGCATCACCTGCGGCTGACCCGTGGAAAGGTCCAGCACCACGTAGCCCATGCCGTAGCCCGAGGCGAGGAACAACTTGTTGTCATGGAACTGCGGATTGCTGGCATTCACATCGTAGGAGGTGCGCCACAGGAAGTCGAACAGCTCCTTGCCGTTGCTCAAGTCGTAGGCGACGAACTCACGCCCGTGAAAGGCACCCATGGCACTCTTGCCCCGGTATTCGAAGAAAATCGGAGCCGCGTAGCCGGGCTTGGTCCTTCCCCCGAACTTGCTCTTCACCTCGCCGGTGATCTTGTCGAGGACATAGACGGCGGCGTCCTTCCCGCAAGGCAGGCAATAGAGCATGCCACCCCGGACCACCGGAGCGGCCGAGTAACCCCATGAAGGCGCCTTGCCGCCGAAGTCGGTCTGGTAGTGCTGGTGCCATTTCACCGACCCATCCGCGAGGGACAGGCAGAACAGGTTGCCGGTCCGGCTCAGGGTGTAGACCCGGTCCCCATCCACGGTCGGGGTCACGTTCGGCCCCCCGGCGTAGAGCTTCGGGTTCAAGTCCTCCGGATACTCGTACTGCCAGAGCACCTTGCCGCTGGTTTTGTCGAAGCACCAGATGATGTCGGTGTCGTTCCGGTTGCCGGCGACGACGGCGCGGTCTCCGGCGATGGCAAATCCGCCACAACCCTTTCCGACATCGGCTTTCCACGCGACTTTCGGCGTCAAGGAGGCAGCCAGACTGCCCGGCACCTTCGCTTCCCCGTCGGGTCCGAGATAGCGCGGCCAGTCGGTCGCCCCGGCGGGCAGGAGAAACAGAGAGGCAATCGATAGCGGCAGCAGCGGGAAATTCATGACCCGCAAGACTAGCCGCATCCGCGCCCGGCGCAAGACGAGTTGGATGAACGATGGGCGGTTCGGCTTCGGTAGACTCGCGATTGACCCGCCCCCATCCCTGTTCAGACTCCCGGCTTCCGAACATGAAAGGCATCACACTCCTCGCCCTGTCCGCCATCCTGCCCGCCCAAGCGGTGGAAACCCTCGATCCCACCATCGTCGATGCCGAGCGCATCGAGGACGAAATCGCCGCCGTCAGCGTGCTGTCCCGCGATTCGCTCGACCTTTTCCAGTCCCAGAGCTTCTCGGATCTGTCAGGGCTGGTTCCCGGCTTCCACGTCGTCTCGCCCGACTCCCGCGGCTACGGCTCCGTCGTCGCCATGCGGGGCTCGACGAATACGCTTTTCTTCGGTCCGCCGGCCCTCGGCCTGACGATTGATGATCTGCCGCTCGGCGACGCCTACACCTATCCGTCCGAACTTCTGGAACTCGCCGAAGTGCGGGTCCATCGCGGCCCCCAGGGGCCTTACTTCGGCCGCAATGGTGCCGCCGGCATGGTCGAGATGTTCACCCCGCGCCCAGGCGACATCCACCGCACCTCCTTCACCGCCGAGTATGGCTCCTACGACCACATCGGCCTCGGCCTCAGCTCGTCCGGCCCGCTCGGTGGCGACCTCTCGTACTCGGCCCAGCTTTTCCACAGCCAGCGCGACGGCTTCATCCGCAACGCCCTGCTGGGAGGTGAGTTCGACGACCGCGAATCCACCGGCGGGCTGATCAACCTGTTCTGGAATCCGTCCGACGACTTCGAGCTGAGGCTGCGGTTCTTCGCCGAGCAGGTCGACGACGGCACCCAGCGGCTTTCGTCCCTCTTCAGCCCGGATCCCTTCACCGTGACCTCGGACAACCCCGGGATCACCCGGCTCGACCGTTACCAGCTCTCGCTGCACTCGCGGAAGGACTTCGATGCCGGCACTCTCGAAACCATCCACAGCTTCCAGACCTGGGACCTCGACCCCTCGACCGTCGACCTCGACCTGAGCTTCCCAAACCCCGGCAACGGCTTCGCCGACCTCCGCTCGAACATCGTCCAGACCCAGGACCTGTTTTCGAATGAAGTCCGGTTTTCCTCCCCGGAGGAGGAGGCCTTCCGCTGGCGCGTCGGGCTTTTCCAGATGTGGACCGACAACTCCGGCACCGCCGCCCGACAGCTTTTCCCCGGCTTTGTCGAAACAACCTGGTTCGACATCGAGCAGCTCAACCTCGCCACCTTCGGCAACCTGAGCTGGGACTTCGCCGAACGCTTCACCCTCGATGCCGGCCTGCGGCTCGACTACCACAGCTCGGAAATCGACCGCCTGCAGCGCGATCCCATCCCGGGCGACGACATCGTCCGCGGCGACCGCGACGAGTGGTTCGTCTCGCCGGTCCTCGGCCTCACCTACGAAGTGCATCCCACCCTCGACGCCTTCGTCCGCACCAGCATCGGCAACAAGCCGGGCGGCTGGTCGGCCTACGCCGACGCCCCCGCCAATGCGGAGTTCAAGCGCGAGACCAACTGGTCGAACGAGATCGGACTGCAGTACGACAACCCGGAACAAAAGCTGCGGGTCGGCCTCCGCGCCTTCTGGGACCAGATCGACGACTACCAGTTCAACCAGGGCATCAGCCCGTTTTCGACCGACTTCATCGTCTTCAATGCCGACGAGGTCACCTCGAAGGGCATCGAACTCGATGCCGCCTGGGCACCCATCGACCGCCTCACCGTGCGCGCCAGCTTCGGCTACACGGATGCGGAGTTTGACTCTTACTTCGACCCCTTCACCGCTACCCTCAACAACGGCAACAAGGTCCCCTTCGTCCCGGAATACACCGGCAGCGCCGGCATCCGCTACCGCTTCGACTGCGGCTTCTACGCCCAGACCTCGGCCCGCGTCGCCGGTCCGACCCGCTACGATGCCGCCAATACCACCACCTTTGCGCAAGACGCGTGGATCGTGTGGGATGCCGAGATCGGCTACGAAACCGAGCACTTTTCGGTGGCCCTCTTCGGCCGCAACCTGCTCGACGAGGAATACTACACCTTCATCAACCCGCAGGTCTTCGCCGGGGCCCCCGGCGATCCCCAGCTCTTCGGTGCCCGGATCCGCACGACATTCTAAAGCATCCGCCACCTCAGCTCGTAGTTCCCCCTTTAGGGGGCCGCACTGCCGGAGCCCACAACCAGAGCCGCACAGTCCGGGCCATCCCGATCTCAGTCCACCCGTTGCAAACTTCCACAAACCCCTTACAGTCCCGCCTCATGCGCCCACTCCTCCTCTCCCTCACCCTCGCCCTGCCGCTCGCCGCCGGTGTCACCGGCTGGACCAGCTGGCGCGGCCCGCTCCAGACCGGGGCTTCACTCGAATCCGGGCTGCCCGCGAAAACCGAGCCCGGTGGCGAACTCTGGACCTACGAGCTCAAGGGCGCCGGCACCCCGGTCATCGCCGACGGCCTGCTCTACGCCTTCGGCTTCACCGGCGGCACCGGCGAGGAGGTGCGGGAAAAGCTCGTCTGTCTCGATGCGGTCAACGGCGAGAAGAAATGGGAAAAGCAGTTCTCCGACTACATCAGCGACATCGTTTACAGCCGCTACGGCATCGGCTCGCCGATCGTCGATCCCGAGACCGGCAACGTCTATCTCCAACTCTCCAACGGTCGTTGCGTCGCCTTCACCCGCGATGGCGAGCCCTTGTGGGAGCGCTCGCTGATGGAGGAACTCGGGCGCCTCACCTTTCCCAACGGGCGCACCGGTTCCGCCGCGATCTTCCAGCACCTCGTCATCTTCCACTGCGTCACCGCCAATTGGGGCACCAACGGTCCGGCCCAGGACCGCTTCTACGCCTTCGACAAGAAGACCGGCGAACTCGTCTGGTACTCGAGTCCCGGCCTGCGCCCGGTCGACAGCGCCTTCTCCATGCCCGTCTTCGGAAAACTCGACGGGCGCGATGTCTTCTACGCAGGCACCGGCTGCGGCCACGTCGTCTGCGTCAACGCCCACACCGGAGAACCCGTCTGGCGCTTCCTGCTCTCGCAGGGCGGCGTGAACGCGCAGGTCCTGCTTCACGGCGAAGACAAGCTGATCGCCGTCCACGGCAAGGAAAACACCGACGCCTCGACCAAGGGCCGCATGGTCTGCCTCCAGCTCCCGACCGAGTATCCCGACGAACAACTCGTCCTCGGCCCCGAAGCGGAGGTCTGGCGCAACAACGACCCGGTCGCCTTCACCTCCTCGCCCATCCTCGCCGATGGCAGGGTCTTTTCCACCATCGCGACCGGCGAGCTGCTCTGCATCGACGCCGACAGCGGCAAGACGCTGTGGTCTGAGAAGCTCGCGCCCGACCAGATCCACGCCTCGCCGACCTACGGCGACGGGAAACTCTACGTGCCGATGTTCGACGGTGCCTTCTACGTCCTCAAGCCGGGCGACGACAAGGCCGAGCACCTCTACGAGCACAAGTTCGAGGAAGCCTGCCTCGGCGCCCCCGCCATCTGGGCCGGCAAGGTTTACCTGATCACCAAGGAACGCCTCCACTGCTGGGGACCGGCCGAGGGTTCGTACGTTGTAGCGGCGGCTTCAGGCGATCCGGAGCCCGGGTCCAA
Organism: Haloferula sp. A504; assembly: GCF_044385805.1. NCBI lineage: Bacteria > Pseudomonadati > Verrucomicrobiota > Verrucomicrobiia > Verrucomicrobiales > Verrucomicrobiaceae > Haloferula > Haloferula sp. A504. Next base: position 22,945 of record NZ_JBISBU010000037.1, on the reverse strand, counting down.
GCCGGACGACACCATCACCCAGCTCCAGATCGTCCCGGCCGAATTCGCCCTCAAGCCGGGAGACTCGCAGTCCTTCACCGTGTTCGGACTGAATGCCGCCGGGCACCGCGTGAAGGAGGTCACCCCGGAAACATGGGAAGCCTTCATCCCCCCCACCGCCATGGTGAAGGCCAAGGTGGACGCCACATTCGAAGGATCGACCCTCAAAGCGGCCGAAGACGCCAAACTCTCCGCCGGTGCCTTCAAGGCCACCGTCGGCGATCTCTCCGCCACCACCCGCGGACGCGTCGTCGCCGGCTACGGCTACGAGGCCGACTTCGAGGACGTCGAGCTGACGATGAAGAGCGAGACCGACCCGGACGAGGCCGTGAACTTTCCGCCGCTTCCGTGGCTCGGGGCCCGCATCAAGTGGCACGTGCTCGAACGCGACGGCTCCAAGGTCCTCGCCAACCGCCTCGACAATGTCCTCTTCCAGCGGACGATGAACTTCTTCGGCGCGGTCGACATGAACGACTACGTCCTCGAAGGCGACGTCATGACCGACGGCAACCGCCGCATCATGTCGACGGTCGGCTTCGTCAATCAGCGCTACCTCGTCAATCTCGTCGGCAACTCGCAGGTGCTCGAGGTTTCCTCGAACTACGACCGTGTCCGCGCCTCCACCAAGTTCCGCATCAAGCCCAACACCTGGTATCGCCTGAAGAGCTGGGTCGAGCGCAACGACGACGGCACCGGCACGGTCCATGCCAAGGCGTGGCCCCGCGACGAGGACGAACCGGCCGATTGGACCCTTTCGGTCCCGGTCAAGCACTGCCACCCGCACGGTGCCCCGGCCGTCTTCGCCTTCTCACCACAGTCCCAGAAGCGCGTTTACATCGACAACATCAAGATCACGAAGAAGTAATTGGAAGTCATGAAAACCACCCTCATTCTCCTCTCCCTCGCCACCCCGCTGCTCGCCCAGGACTGGCCGATGTGGGGCGGCCAACCGTCCCGCAACATGGTCGGCGACGCGAAGAACCTCCCGACGGAAATTGAGATCGGCAACATCGATCCCGATACCGAGAAGGTCGACCTTTCGTCGGCCAAGAACGTCCTGTGGGCGGCGAAACTCGGCTCCCAGACCTACGGCAATCCGGTCGTCGGGAGCGGCAAGATCCTCGTCGGCACCAACAACGAATCGCCACGCGATCCCGACCAGACCGGCGACCGTGGCGTCCTGATGTGCTTCGACGAGAAGACCGGCGAGTTCCTCTGGCAGCTCATCATTCCCAAGCTCGGCGCGGGCAAGGTCAGCGACTGGGAATACGTCGGGCTTTGCTCCTCGCCCGTGATCGAAGGCGACCGCGCGTGGGTCATCAGCAACCGCGGCGAGGTCGTCTGCCTCGACCTGAACGGCATGACCAACGGCAACGACGGCCCGTTCAAGGACGAGGTGAAGTACATGACCGCCGACCCCGCGAAGCCGGTCGATCCCGACAAGGGGCACGCCGACATCCTCTGGATCTACGACATGCGCGAGGAACTCGGCACTTTCCCGCACAACGTCTCCTCCTGCTCGCCGCTCATCGTCGGCGACAAGCTCTACACGGCGACGTCCAATGGCGTCGACTGGTCCCACACCAACATCCCCGCTCCCCTCGCCCCCTCGCTCTGCGTCCTCGACAAGAACACCGGCAAGCTCCTCGGCGAGGAGATCTCCGGTGTTTCCGAGCGCGTCCTGCACGCCAGCTGGAGTTCGCCCGCCTACGGCAAGGCCGGCGACAAGGACATCATCGTCTGGGGCGGTGGAGACGGCTGGGCCTACGCCTACGACCCCGAGCCGGTCTTCGATGAGGAGGAGGATCTCGACATCCTCAAGGAACTCTGGCGCTTCGACTGCAATCCGCCCAACTACCGGATGAAGGATGGCGAGCCGATCAAGTATGCCACCTTCCGCGGGCCCAGTGAGGTGATCGCCACCACCGTGATCCACGACGGAAGGGTCTACGCCGTGATCGGTCAGGACCCCGAGCACGGCGACGGGCTCGGCATGCTGACCTGCATCGACCCGACCAAGTCGGGCGACATCACCAAGGATGGCGAGATCTGGCGCTTCGGCGACGTCGGCCGCTCGATTTCCACCCCGAGCATTGCCGGTGGACTCATCTTCCAGGCGGAATACGACGGCGACCTCCACTGCCTCGACGCCGCAACCGGCGAACACCACTGGAAGTATGAAACCCTGAGCCGCATCTGGGGTTCCACCCTGGTTGCCGACGGCAAGGTGTACCTCCCGACCGAAGACGGCGAACTGCACATCTTCGCCGCCGACAAGGAACTGAAGAAGCTCGGCACCGGTTCCTTCGAGGCATCCATCTACAGTTCGCCGGTCGTCGCCAATGATGTTCTCTACATCGCCACCATGACCCACCTCTTCGCGATCGGAAGTTCCAAGGAATAAGGTCCAAGTTCCCAACAAAAGCCCGCCACCATTGTTGGTAGTTCCCCCTTCAGGGGGTCGCGGAACCCGAGCCACAAAACCCGGGCCACATCAATCGCGCATCAATCCCGCAAGCATGAAACCCGCCGTCCTCGTCGCCACGATCGTCTTCATCGTCCTTGCCATCCTGCATCAGGACGTGTGGAACTGGGACAACGCGGATCTTGTCTTCGGCTTCCTCCCGGTCGGCCTCGCCTACCACGCCGGCTACTCGCTGACCGCCGCCGTTTTCTGGGCGCTGGTCACCCGCTTCGCCTGGCCCTCGAACCTGGAGAAGTGGGCGGAAGGCTCGGATGAGTCCACTGATCACTGATCACCGCTCACTCGGCACTTCATGACTCCCATCTACATCATCCTCGCCTACCTCGGGCTGCTGCTGATCTTCGCGCTCGGGTCGAAGAAATTCTTCCGGGGAACCAGTGCCGACTACTTCGTGGCCAGCCGTTCGATCGGGCCGTTCATGCTGCTGATGTCGGTCTTCGGCACGACCATGACCGCCTTCGCGCTGGTCGGCTCCACCGGCAAGGCCTTCGAGCTCGGCGTCGGGACCTACGGGCTGATGGCCTCGTCTTCCGGCCTCATCCACGCCGCGTGCTTCTTCGTCATCGGCATCCGCCTCTGGGCCATCGGCAAGCGCCACGGCTTCGTCACCCAGATCCAGTTCTTCCGCGGGCGCTTCGAGTCGAACGGCTTCGGCTACCTGCTTTTCCCCATCCTCGTCCTGCTGGTCATCCCCTACCTGCTGATCGGGGTGATCGGCGCGGGCAAGACCATGATGGGCCTCACCGGCCCCAAGGGTCCCAAGCCCGGTCTCTTTCCCGAACTCTTCGAAGCGACCAACGGTGCCATTCCGCCGTGGATCACCGGTGCGGTGATCTGCCTGGTGGTCCTCGGCTACGTTTTTGCCGGCGGATCCCGTGCGGCGGCATGGGCCAACACCTTCCAGACCCTCGTCTTCATGGCGATGGGCATCCTCGCCTTCACCATGATCTCCAACAAGCTCGGCGGCCTCGGCCCGGCCATCGAGCAGGCCAAGGCGAGCCACCTCGTCCGCACGGAAAGCGGCCACGCCGGCGTCTCGCCCGTCACCTTCCTGACCTACATGTTCATCCCACTGAGCGTCGGGATGTTTCCCCACCTGTTCCAGCACTGGCTGACCGCGCGCAGCGCGAAGTCCTTCAAGCTCACGGTCGTCGCCCACCCGATCTGCATCGCCATCGTCTGGGTGCCCTGCGTGCTCATCGGCATCTGGGCCACCGGGGTCCTTCCGCCCGACGCCACCCCCGGCGCGGTGCTGGCAAAAATGATCGGCATCCTCGTCAAGGACCCGGTCATCGTCGGGCTCGTCACCGCCGGCATCCTCGCGGCGATCATGTCTTCGCTGGACTCCCAGTTCCTCTGTCTCGGCACGATGTTCACCAACGACATCGTTCTCCACGGTTCGAAGCGCCAGTTCAGCGACAAGCAGATCATGTTCATCGCGCGGGGCTTCATCGTCGGCATCGTCGCCCTGACCTACCTGCTCTCCCTGCTCCTCTTCGACAAGAACGTCTTCGACCTCGCGGTCTGGTGTTTCTCCGGTTTTGCCGCGCTCACCCCGCTGGTGCTCGCCGCCCTTTACTGGCGGCGCGCCACCAAGGCCGGCGCCTACGCCAGCGTCATCGCCACCGCCGGCAGCTGGTTCATCTTCTTCGCCATGTCCGGATTTGGCGGCGAGTTCACCGTCTTCGGCGGCATCATGCCCGTCGCCATCTGCTGGCTGGCGGGGGCCGTCGCCATGATCGGCGTCTCCCTCGCCACCAAACCCCCGTCCGCCGAGAGCGTCGCGAGATTTTTCCCCTGAAGGAGGTCGGTCCCTCCCGGCTGACACCACTTGCGGGATACCCCATCCGTCTTACCTGTCCGACCATTGCCATGCCCGACCGCCCCGCCACCCCCGAAGCCGCCGCCGATGCCCTCGACGCCCACGTCCGGGAAATCGTCCGCTGGCATTTCTCGCCCGACACCGGCTGCCCGTACTGGCTCGAGCAGGCCCGGACGCTTGATTTCGACCCGCTCGCCATCGAGAGCTTCGACCAGCTCCTCCAGTTTCCCCACTTCGACGACGAGATCCTGCGCAAGGAGGATCCGGCCCGTTTCATCCCGAAAGCCTTCGAGGGCCGGCCCTACAACGTCTTCGAAACCGGCGGCACCACCGGCATGCCCAAGCAGCGGATCGGCTGGGACGACTACAAGACCGACTACACCGAATTCTCCGAGCACTACGGGCCCGACTTCTTCCCGCAGGGTGCCAACTGGCTGATGGTCGGCCCGACCGGACCGCGGCGCCTGCGCCTCGCCATCGAGCACCTCGCCAACCTCCGCGGCGGCGCCTGCTACTTCATCGATCTCGACCCGCGCTGGGTGAAGCGCCTCATCGGCATGGGCGAGATGCGCATGGCCAAGGCCTACCAGGAACACGTCATCGACCAGGCCGCCACCATCATTCGCCACCGCGACATCGGCTGCCTCTTCACCACGCCCAAGCTGCTCGAGAGCCTCGCCGAGCGCATGTCGCTGGTCGACGCCGGCATCCGCGGGGTCTTCGCCGGCGGTACCACCATGACTCCCCAGTATGTCCGCTTCATCGAGGAGGAGGTGCTCGAGGGCAGGATCAACTTCGCCCCGACCTACGGCAACACCCTCATGGGCCTGGCCATCTCGAAGAAGCGCGCCCCCGGCGAATACAGCCTGACCTATCACGCCCCGCAGCCGCGAGCCGTCCTGCGCATCGTCGATCCGGAAAACACCGACCGCCTCATGGACTACGGCGATTACGGCCGCGTCGAGCTCACCACCCTGACCAAGGAGTTCTTCATGCCCCGCTTCCTCGAACGCGACGAAGCCATCCGCCGCCAACCCTGCGACGAATTCCCCTGGGACGGCGTCGGCGACGTCCGCCCCTTCCAGTCCGGCACCAAGACCGTCATCGAGGGGGTCTATTGAATCTAACACTGATCACCGCTCACTGATCAATTCCCATGCACCTTCCCATCCTCCGCCTCGGCCGGACCTACGAGTCCTGCGACCGCGTCGACCTCGACCTCGGCGGCGGGCAAGTGGCCGTCACCCACACCGCCAACCCGGGACTGATCCGTCGCGACCTGCTGCGCATCGGTGAAGCCAAGGCCACCCTCGACGCCATCCCCGCCGACACGCTCGCGGGTTTCTGCGAGGAGGCCGCGGAATTGTTCCTGCATGCCGAGCTCCCCTGCGGCGACACGACCCAGTCGCCCGATGGCTACGTCGAAGCCCTTTCCGCGCTCACCCGCCTGCCCCACAGCCTGGTGCGGATGAACATGACCAAGGTTCACGCCGCCATGTCGCAGGTGCGCACCGTCATCGGTGGTCTCACCCGCGGCATGCCGCTCGAGATCTTCGACGCCGGCCTGACGCGGCTCGATGACCTTTCGGTCAACTACTACCCGACCACCAACTCCCTCGGCGTCTCGCTGCCGAGCAACGCCCCGGCGGTCAACTCGCTCTGGATCCCGGCTCCGGTGATGAAGATCCCGGTGATGCTCAAGCCCGGCCGCGAAGATCCCTTCACCCCTCTGCGCATCGTCCAGGCGATGATCGCCGCCGGCTTCCCGAAGGAGGCCTTCGGCTACTATCCGACCACCCACGAAGGGGGCGACACCATCGTCACCTGCTGCGGCCGCGGGATCTCCTTTGGCTCCGATGCCACGGTGCAGAAATACGCCGCCTACCCGAGCGTCTCGGTCCACGGTACCGGCCGCTCGAAAATTCTCATCGGCGAGGACATGATCGATCGCTGGGAGGAATTTCTCCCGGTGCTCGTCGAGTCGATTTCCGCCAACGGCGGCCGCTCGTGCATCAACACCTCCGCGATCCTCGTGCCGCGCCATCGCGATGCGATCGCCGACGCCCTCGCCGCCGAGCTGGCGAAGATCACGCCGCTGCCCCGCGACCACGAATGCGCGCTGCTCTGCGGCTTTGCCAACTCCGCCCTGGCCGACGGCATCGACGACCTCATCACCGCCCACCTCAAGGAGCCCGGTGCCGAGGACTTCACCGCCCGCCACCGCGAGGGACCACGCAAGATCGAGGCCTTCGATCAGGTCTACCTCCAGCCCACCCTCGTCGCCTGCAGCGACCCCGACCATCCTCTGGCCAACACCGAGTTCATGTTCCCCTACGCCAGCATCGTCGAGATGCCGCAGGCGGCAATGCTCGGAAACATCGGTCAAACCCTCGTCGTCAGCGCCTTCACCGAGGACCAGGATTTCATCCACCAGCTCCTGCTCAGCCCCGACATCGAGCGCCTCAACCTCGGTCCCTTCCCGACCAACCGCGTCCAGTGGGAGCAACCCCACGAAGGCAACCTCTTCGAGTTCCTCTACCACCGCCGCGCCATCCAGGGGAACGTGGCCACCGTCTAGACTCCAGGCACTTTCCACTTCTCACTTGGCACTCGTCACTGCCGCTCAGCGGCCATTCGCATGAACTTCGACACCCGACCCTGCCCCCGCCTGCTCTTCGGGCCCGGCCGCCTCGCCGAGCTGCCCGAGTGCGTGCGTGCGCTGGGCGCGTCGAAACCCCTGATCATCACCGATCCCGGCATCGTCGCCGCCGGCCATGTCGAGCGTGCCGCGACCCTGCTGGGAAACGCGGGGCTCCGCCCGGATGTCTTCGAGGAAAGCCAGGTCAATCCCACCGAAAGCGACGTCGCCGAATGCCGCGACTTCGCCGCGAGGGTCCGGCCCGACCTCATCATCGGTCTCGGCGGCGGCAGCAGCCTCGACACCGCCAAGGGCTGCAACTTCCTGCTGAGCCATCCGGACAAGCGGATGAGCGACTTCCATGGCTACGGTCACGCCACCGCGCCGATGCTGCCCTTCATCGCCGTGCCGACCACCGCCGGAACCGGCAGCGAATGCCAGTCCTACACCGTCCTCGCCCGCGACGGGACCCATGAAAAAATGGCCTGCGGCGACCCCAAGGCACTCGCCCGCATCGCCCTGCTCGATCCCGAACTGACCGCGTCGCAGCCTGAATTCGTCGCCACGCTCGCAGCGCTCGACGCGCTGTCCCACGCGATCGAGTCGGCGGTCAGCACCAAGCACAACCCGGTTTCCTCCGCCTATTCCCGCCAGGCATTCAAGTTGCTGTCCGACTCGATCGAGAGCCTGCTGACCGGCACTCCCTCCGACTGCGACCGCGCCCAGCTCCTGCTTGGCGCGGCAATGGCCGGATCCGCGATTGAGAACAGCATGCTGGGCGCGGCCCACGCCACCGCCAACCCGCTCACCGCCCGCTACAATCTGCCCCACGGCCTCGCCGTATGGACGATGCTGCCCCACGTCGTCCGCTTCAACATGGGCTGTCGCGACGCCGCGGCCAAGTACGGGGACCTCAGCCATCACCTCGGGCAGTCCCTTCCCGACTGGATCGACCATGTCCTCGCGCTCGCGAATCTCCCCCCCGCGGAAGTCCCCCCGGATGTGATCCCCCAACTCGTGGCCGATGCCTTCGGGCAATGGACCGGCCGTTTCAACCCGCGGCCACTCACCCCGGAGGTCCTCACCTCCCTCTACGAGTCCGCCCTTACCGCCCCCGTGTCATGAAGCGCCAGCGTCGCGAAGGTCGCTGCGGCATCCTGCCGCAGGCCGTCTCCGGAGCATCCTGCTCCGGTCTCTTTCTACTGCTCCTCGCTTGCGACTCCAACCACGAGCTTCCCACTCAGGAAGCTGTTGCCACCGAAACCACCCTGTCTTCCACCCCCTGGCCCATCACCCGGGGTGGCCCGTCCCTCTCCGGCAGGGTTTCCGGTCCCGCCCCGCACTCGCCCGAAGTCGCCTGGACCTTCACCCTCGATTCCCCCGGCACCGCCGAAGCCGCGGCCACCACGGACGTCATCGTCGTCGGCGACGTCATGGGCTTCCTCTACGCCATCGATTTCGAGACCCACGAACTGCTCTGGAAATTCGAGACCGAGGACACCATCGAAGCGGCTCCGGCCATTCATGAGGACCGCGTCTTCGTCGGCTCCGGCGATGGATCCTTCCATGCCCTCGACTTGAAGACCGGAGACAAGATCTGGAGCATCGGCGGCAATGAGAAATTCTCCTCCGCGCCCAACCTGATCCCGGGCCCCGACGGCTCGCTGCGGCTCGTCGTCAACGGCTACGACGGCACCACCCGCTGCCTCGATCCCGCCGACGGCACTGTCCTCTGGACCTACGAAACGCAGGACTACATCAACGGCACCCCGGCACTCGTCGATGGCAAGCTCGCCTTCGGAGGATGTGACACGGTGCTGCACGTGCTCGACGCCGGGACCGGCGAAAAGCTGAATGCCATCCCCACCGAGTCGCAGATCACCGACTCCATCGCTACCGCCGGCAACACGCTCTACGCCGCCAACTACGCCAATCAGGTCGTCGCCGCCGAGTCCGACGCCACCGAGCCGACCTGGATCTATCAAAGCGACGACTTCCCGTTCTTCTCCGCCCCGGCGGTGGATGACGATCACGTCTACATCGGCTGTCGCGACAAGGCGCTGCACGCGATCAAGCGCGCCGATGGCACCGGCGCGTGGACCTTTCCCACCGGCGGCCGCATCGAGTCCTCGCCCATTGTCTTCGACGATGCGGTCGTCTTCGGCTCCAGCGACGGGCGCCTCTATGCCCTTGATCCGACATCCGGTAAGGAGCTCTGGCGCCTCGATCTCGGCGAAAAACTCACCGCCGCCCCGATCTTCGCGGGCGGACACCTCATCATTGCCGGTGGCGAGGGCACCGTTTTCGTGGTTCGTTGAGCGGGCGGACATTCCAGTCCGCCTCAGCGAAAGCCAGACACCCCATCACCCGTAGCCTCAAGCTCATGCCCGACACCGCCACCAAGAAAGCGACCCGCGCCGGGAACTACTTCATCTCGAACTACCCGCCCTTCTCCTTCTGGAAGAAAGACCAGGAGGCCCTGGTGGAGCAAGCGTACTCGGCACCCCACGACGGGGACCCGCCGCCGCTCGGGCTCTACCACCACATCCCCTTCTGCCGGAAGCGCTGCCACTTCTGCTACTTCCGGGTCTACACCGACAAGAACGCGGACGACATCAAGCACTACCTCGACTGCACCGTGCGCGAGCTGGAGATGATGGCGAAGAAACCGCTCATCGAGGGCCGCAAGCCGCACTTCGTTTACTTCGGCGGGGGCACTCCCTCCTACCTCTCCGCGAAACAGCTCAAGGAACTCACCGACCGGATGAAGGCCCTGCTGCCGTGGGACGAGGCCGAGGAGGTCGCCTTCGAATGCGAGCCCGGCACCCTGAATCCCGGCAAGCTCAGCGCGATCAAGGACCTCGGGGTCACCCGCCTGTCGCTCGGCATCGAGAACTTCGACGACCGCATCCTCGAGATCAACGGCCGCGCCCACCGGACCAAGGAAGTCTGGCGCGCCTATGAGCGTGCCCAGGCCGAGAACTTCGACCAGATCAACATCGATCTCATCGCCGGCATGGTTGAGGAAACCGAGGAAAACTGGCAACGCAACATCGAGAAGACCCTCGAGCTGCGCCCCGACTCGGTCACAATCTATCAGATGGAGGTGCCCTACAACACCGGCATCTACAAGGACATGAAGGCCAGCGGCAGCCTGATCGCCCCGATCGCCGATTGGGAAACCAAGCGCCGCTGGGTCAAGGATGCCTTCGCCGCACTCGAGTCCGCCGGCTACACGATCGGCTCCGGCTACACCGCCGTGCTCGATCCGGAACGCACCAAGTTCATCTACCGCGACGCGCTCTGGGGCGGAGCCGACCTGCTCGGCCTCGGGGTCGCCTCGATCTCGCACGCCAAGGGCGTCCACTACCAGAACCTCACCGAGATCGACGACTACGACGCGGCCCTCGATGCCGGTCGCCTGCCGGTGCAGCGCGCCCTGCAGACGACGCCCGAAGAGATGCTGATCCGGCAGTTCATCCTGCAGATGAAGCTCGGCCGCGTCGCCGCCGCACCGTTCCAGGAAAAGTTCGGCGTCGACATCCTCGAAAAGTTCGCCCCGCAGCTCGCCAATCTCCGCCAGGAAGGATGGCTCACCATCGAGGACGGCGAGATCATCCTCAACCGCGACGGCCTGCTCTGCGTCGACAACCTGCTCCACGACTTCTTCCTGCCGCAGCACGTCACCGACAAGCTCGTCTGACGGTGGCTGCGGCTTCCAGCCGCAGGCTGTTTCTGCGGCTTCCAGCCGCAGCCACAAACCATGACCCACCCCACCCTCGCCGCCGAACTCACCCCCTTCCTCAAGGGCTCGCTCCTCGATGGAGTCGACCTCGGCTGGGTGCGTGGCGATGAAGTGCCGTCACCCCAGCGCGACCTGCTCGTCCACGACCGCGACATGACCACCTCGCTGGGCGACTTCCACGGCGACGTGATCGCGCTCACGGTCCTGCGCTCCGCCCTGGACGGCGACCTCTACCGCCGCGAAGTCACCCTCGACACCGCCGCCGACGGCAGGCCGGTCGAATACGGACTCATCGTGATGCACCTCGACACCTTTCCCACCGAGCAGCGGCAACGGGTGGTCGATGAACAAACCCCGCTCGGCACCATCCTCAACGAGTCCGGGATTCCCTACCTCAGCGCCCCTCAGGGCTTTTACACCGTGCCCCGCGCGCCGCTGGCCCGGCTTTTTCCGGCATCCTCCGGTGGCGCGGATCTCTACGGGCGCTATAATACCCTGTCCTGGGGCGATGGACGCGTCCTCGCCCGTATCCTCGAAATCCTGCCGAACCCATGAAGCCCGCCAGTGATGTACGTCGTTCCGCCTTCAGGCGGTCCAAACACCGCAACCGCCTGAAGGCGGAACTACGAACGGAACTCACCAATCCTCCCCTCACCTCAACCCATTCCAGAATTCGAGAGTCATGAATTACGACGCCCTCGTCCTCGGTGGTGGCCCTGCCGGCAGCACCTGCGCCGCGCTCCTCGCGGAGCAGGGCCACCGCGTGCTGCTTCTCGAGAAAACCCAGTTCCCGCGCTACCACGTCGGCGAGTCGCTCATGCCATTCTGCTGGTTCACGCTCGACCGCCTCGGCGTCGCCGACCGCATGGATGAAATCGGCTATCAGCAGAAGAAGTCGGTCCAGTTCGCCACCACCGACGGCCGCATCTCGGCACCCTTTTATTTCTTCCAACACTTCGACCACCCCGCCGCCACCACCTGGCAGGTCGAGCGCGAGCATTTCGACCTCATGCTCCTCGACAACGCCCGCGACAAGGGCGCCGAGGTCCGCGAGAACACCACGGCCCTGGATTTCCTCAAGGACGACAGCGGTCGCGTGCTTGGCGTAAAGGCCCGCACCGGCGACGAGGATGCCTTCGAGGTCACCGCCAAGGTCACCCTCGACTGCACGGGCCGCGACGCGCTCTTCCAGCGCAAGCACGGCTGGCGCAAGCGCGACCCCATGCTGAACAAGATCTCGATCTGGACCCTGTTCAAGGACGCCAAGCGCGACCCCGGTCTCGACGAAGGGGCCACCACCATCGCCTACCTTCCCGAAGGCGGATGGTTCTGGAACATCCCGCTGCGCAACGGGGTCGTCAGCTCGGGCATCGTCGCCGAGCGCGACTACCTCTACCGCCCCGGCGAAACCCGCGACCCCGCCGAGATCTACGCCCGGGAAATCGAGAACAACGCGTGGATCAAGGAGCACCTCTCCGAGGGCGAGCAGTTTGGTGAATACTGGATCGCCGGCGAGTATTCGTACCGCGCAGAGCATTGCGCCAGCGATGGGCTGGTGCTGGTCGGCGACGCCTTCGCCTTTCTGGATCCGGTCTTCTCCAGCGGCGTCTTCCTCGCCCTCAAGTCCGCCGAGATGGCTGCCGACGCCACCGCCGAGGCCCTGACAAACGGCGATACCCGCGCCACCGCCTTCGCCGACTACGGCGAGAACCTCTGCGGCCACATCGAGACGATGCGCAAGATCGTCTATGCCTTCTACGACCGGCAGTTCAGCTTCGCTAAACTGATCCGCAAGCATCCGGACCTCCGCCCGAAGCTCACCGACCTGCTCATCGGCAACGTCGACGGCCAGGACTACACCGACCTTTCCCAAGCCATCGCCGAACTCGCCGACCTCCCCGAGCCCTTGGACTATGGACGAGTTGCCGTACAAGCCTGAACCACCTACCTGTGGCATGACCGTCCCGGTCATGAAGTGCCTCGATAGCAACATCATCGAAGTGGGAGATCGCCTCCCGGTCGGCCTCGCGCTCCTATCATGACCGGGACGGTCATGCCACAGACAGCCGAATCCCACTCTCTCCTCCAGGAGCCATGATCCCCCACACTGTCGGCATCCTCTCAATTCTCGCCGCAGTGTCCCTTTGCTCCTGCGACAGGACAAAGCCAACCCCCGTTCCCGAGTCGGAACACGAAATTAGCGAAGGCCCGGCAAACCCCGGAGATGCCATCCTTGCCAAGCTCGACCGCATCATCATTCCCGTCATCGATTTCGAAGACACAACGCTCTGGGAAGCGATGGATTACCTGAGCATAAGGGCGATTGAATTGGATAGGGATACGGATCCGGAATACAGGGGAGTCTCGATTGTGACCAAGGTGCGCGAGAACGACCAACCCCACCCTGAGTTCGCGATGATCCGCCAACTTAAACGCACAGATATCCCTTGGACCGAGGCACTCATTGAGTCTTGTCAGCAAGCCAATGCCGAAGCCTATCTAACGTCTGTCGGATTCGTGATCTGCCGCAACGGCCAAGCACCCTTTCCCAACTTCAAGGCCGAAGAAGGCGAAATCTGGAAGAAGCTCACCTCTCCCTGATCCACCCCAGCCTTGGCGTCTTCGCGTCTTTGCGGTCCCATTCTCTCCAAAATGAACATCGCCTTCCTCACTCCCGGCACCGGCTCCTACTACTGTGGGGCCTGCATGCGCGACAACGCCCTCGCGAAGTCGCTGCTCGCCGCCGGGCACGAGGTCTCGTTGCTGCCGATGTATCTCCCGCTTGAGCTCGACGAAAGCCGTCTCGACCAGCCTGAGACCCCGATCTTCTTCGGCGGCATCAACGTCTTCCTCCAGCAGAAGATCAAGTGGTTCCGCCACTCGCCCGCGTGGCTGGACCGGCTGCTCAACGGCACCGGGCTTCTCCGCGCCGCCGCAAAGCGGAGCCACATGACCTCGCCCCGCGAACATGGAGAAATGACTCTCGCCATGCTCGACCTGGAGCACAGCGCCTTCGCCAAGGAAACCGCCAAGCTCCTCGATTGGCTCGAGCGCAACCCGCCCGACATCGTCGTTCTTTCCAATGCGCTGCTCGTCGGCTTCACCCGCACCCTCAAGGAACGGCTCCGCTGCAAGGTCATCACCACCTTCCAGGGCGAGGACAGCTTCCTCGACGGTCTGCCCGAGCCCTACCGGACCGATTGCTGGGCGGAAATGAAGGTGCGCCTCACCGACTCCGACCTGCTCGTTGCCCCCAGCCAATACTACGCCGGCTTCATCCGGGAACGCCTGGAAGCACCCGATCTCAACATCACCGTCATGCCCAATGGCGTGAAGCTTCCATCCACCATCCACCATCCACCATCTTCCATCTCCCCGCCCACCATCGGCTACCTCGCCCGCATAATCCGCTCGAAGGGCGTCGAGCTTCTGGTCGATGCCTTCATCCATCTCCACCTCGAACTCCGCCACCCCGACGCCCGCCTCCACATCGCCGGCTCGGAGACCGAGGGTGACAAGGCACTCGTCCGAGAACTCAAGCAGCGCCTCAAACAGGCCGGCCTTGCCGGACAGGTCACCTGGTCGCCCAACCTCGACCACGACCGCAAGGCCGACTTCCTCTCCCGCCTGACGCTATTCAGCGTGCCGGCCACCTACCACGAGGCCTTCGGCCTCTACGCCATCGAGGCACTCGCCGCCGGCCTGCCACTGGTGAAACCGCGTGCCTCGTCCTTTCCCGAAATCCTCGAGAGCAGCCAGGCCGGGGTCCTCTGCGAACCCAATGATCCAGTCGCCCTCGCCACCGCCTGGCACGAACTGCTCAACGACGAGCCCCGCCTCTCAACCTACCGCGAAAACGCCCTTCGCGCCGCCCGGGAAACCTATAGTGTCGAGGCGATGCGGGATCGCTTTCTGGCACTCGCCCAGCCACTCCTCTGACCTCACCAGCGGACCCGGCCTCATCCATCCTTTGCCTCGATCGCGTCTTTCCGGTTCAATCCATCCAGCCATGAAGCCCGTCTTCCAAATCCAGCGCCGCGTCGAGTTCTACGAAACCGACATGGCGGGCATCGTGCACTTCTCGAATTTCTTCCGCTTCATGGAAGCCTGCGAGCACGCCTTCCTGCGCAGCCTCGACCACGAACTTCACGGCATGCTCGACGGCCTTGAAACCGGCTGGCCGCGGGTCCATGCCACCTGCGACTACCGCGCTCCCGCCCGGTTCGGCGACCTGCTCGACGTCCGGCTCTTCATCGACGAAGTCCGCAAGCGCTCCGTCCGCTACCGCTTCGAGGTCGCAAAGGATGAGACCCTCGTCGCCGAAGGCTCCATCGCCGCCGCCCACGTCGCCATCACCGCCGACGGGATCAAGGCCGTCCCCCTCCCCGAAGTTCTCAAGCTCAAACTCGAATCCATGACTTGTCCGTCATAGCTCGTAGAGCGACGACGGATCACTTCCCACTCCATGAAAAACATGAACTGGCTCTACTTCGCACTCATCTCTGTCTCCTGCTGGGGGCTGTACGGCATTTTCCTCCACGCCGGCCAGGCCGGGATGGCCGACAAAGAACTCGGCCGCTACAAGGCCTTCCTCTTCGTCGGCATCGCCTACTTCCTGGTTGCCGTCCTCGCCCCGCTGGTGGTGCTGCTGCTCTCGAAGAACATGGACTGGAACATGCCCGCGAAGGGCATGTGGCTGTCGCTTCTGGCGGGCACCCTCGGAGCCTTCGGGGCCTTCGGCGTGCTGCTCGCCATGGGATCCGGCGCCAAGATCGGAATGCCGCCCGCGATCATCGCCGTGTCGGTGATGTCCATCATCTTCGCTGGTGCGCCCATCGTGAATGCCATCGTTTCCATCGCCATGCACCCGCCGAAAGGCGGCCTCGCCGCCATCCCCTGGCAGTTCGTCGCCGGCATCCTCATCGCCGCCACCGGCACCTACATGGTCACCAAGTTCAAGCCGATCCCCGGCGCCCCGCCCGCCAAACCGGTCGAGACGGCCGCCTCCGAGAAATAGTCCCGGTGTCCCCGCAGCTCCCAGCCATCAATGAGCTTCTCGCCGCGATTCTCCCGGCGAACCGATTCTATGACGCCAAACTCGGCGAACGCCGCGGTCCCTTCCACTCGCTCGACGACTTCACCGCCTCGGTCCCCTTCACCACCAAGGACGAGCTTGCCGCCGACCACGAAGCCCACCCGCCCTACGGCACCACCCACAGTTTCCCTCTGGAAAGCTACCCGCGCTTCCACCAGACCAGCGGCACCCGCGGCAAACCGCTGATCTGGCTCGACGATCCCGACGGCTGGTCGTGGGTGCTCGACAACTGGGAGTGGGTCTGGCGCGGGGCCGGGGTGGAACCGGGTCACGTCGCCTTCTTCCCCTTTTCCTTCGGTCCCTTTCTCGGCTTCTGGGCGGGCTTCGAGGCGGCCACCCGCATGGGCATCCGCGCGGTGCCGGGGGGCGGACTCTCCTCCGAAAACCGTCTCCATGTCCTGCAACGGTCGGAGTGCCGCGTTCTCTGCTGCACCCCCACCTACGCCCTGCACCTCGTCGGGGTCGGGGAACGCACCGGACTACCCGTCGGGTCGCTCGGCATCGAAACGATCGTCGTCTGCGGAGAACCCGGTGGCTCCATCCCCGAAGTGCGCGAACGGATCGAGTCCGCGTGGAAGGCCCGGGTCTTCGATCATCATGGCATGACCGAGATCGGCCCGGTCTCGGTCAGCGACAAGCGCGACCCCGAACTCCTCCTTTTACGGCACGAGGCGTACTTCTGCGAGGTCATCGATCCCGAAACCGCCCGCCCCACCGGGTCCGGCGACACCGGCGAACTCGTCCTGACGACCCTCGGCCGCCACGGATCCCCCCTGCTCCGCTACCGCACCGGCGACCTCGTCCGTCCGGTTCCCCACGGCGAGCACTTCGCCCTCGAGGGCGGCATCCTCGGGCGTGCCGACGACATGGTCGTCATCCGCGGCATCAATATCCATCCGGGTGCGATCGATGCCATCGTCCGTTCGATCGACGGCATCGGCGAGTATCGGGTCGAAGTCGATCGACGGGCCGCCATGACCGAGCTGCGCCTTCAGGTCGAGGCCATCGCCGCAACGGCCGACCAACTCGCCCACGAACTCCGCACCACCCTGGGCCTGAGGATCCCGGTGGCGGCCGTTGAGCCCGGCACCCTTCCCACCTTCGAAGTCAAAGCCCGACGTTGGCAAATCCTCGACTGACATGATCACCGTTCGAAACCTCTCAAAGTCCTACGAGACCCCCGGCGAAACCGTCGAGGTCCTCAAGGACCTGGAACTTGACCTTGCCGACGGATCCACAGCTTCGATCGTCGGTCCGTCCGGCTGCGGCAAGACCACCCTGCTCAACCTCCTCGGCGCCCTCGACAAACCGACCTCCGGTGCGATCGAAATCGATGGTCTCGACATCGCCCGGCTCTCCGAGCCCGACGCGGCCGCCTTCCGCAACCACCGGCTCGGCTTCGTCTTCCAGCAGCACCACCTGCTGCCCCAGCTCAACGTGCTCGAGAACGTGCTCGTCCCCCGCCTGTCGGGCGACTGGGAGGAAACGGCCGCCACCACTCAGGAACGGGCCACCGAGTTGCTCATCAAGGTCGGTCTGCAGGAGCGCCTTCACCATCTCCCCTGGCAGCTCTCCGGCGGGGAAAAACTCCGCACCGCGGTCGCCCGTGCGCTGATCAACCAGCCCAAGTTGATTCTCGCCGACGAGCCCACCGGCTCCCTCGACCCGGCCTCCACCGACCAGGTCGCCGACCTTCTGCTCGAGGTCAACCGCGACCAGAACGTCACCCTGCTCGTTGTCACGCACAACCACGGGCTGGCCAAACGCATGGAGCAGACCTTCGAACTCAAGACCGGCCGACTCCACCCGCTGATCACCGATCACGGATCACCCGGCACTCCTTCATGACCGCCCTCGCCTTCATCCGCCGCGGTCTCGCCCACTACCGCGGATCCTACCTCGGCGTCCTCATCGGCGCCGCACTGGGAGCCATGGTGCTGCTCGGGGCCCTGTTCGCGGGCGACTCGGTCAAGAAAACCCTCCGGGTGATCGCCGACCAGCGGATCGGCAAGGTCGGATCGGTGCTGGTGGGAGGCGAGAGCTTCGTCACCCGGGAACTGGCGGACCGTCTCGAGGCGGCACCGGTCCTCCAACTCCAGGCCCAGGTCGATGCCGGTCAGGCCTCGGCGGGTCAGGTTGACCTGCTCGGCGTCGATGACCGTTTCTGGTCCCTTGCCCCGGTCGAAATGGACCCCCTCCGCCTGGCGGAGCGCGACTTCGCCATCAATGCCGCCCTTGCCCGGCAGTTGAATGTCGATGCCGGAGATTCCCTCGTGCTCCGCTTCCGCGAGCCCGGCCTGCTTTCCCACGACGCCCCCCTCTCGGGGACCTCCGATGAACTCGTGAGCCTGCGCGGAACGATCTCACGCATCGTCAGCGACGATGAAATGGGGCGCTTCAGCATGAAGGCCTCGCAGATACCCAGTCCCACCCTCTTCCTCCCCATCGGTCGTCTGGCCGATGCGATCGGTCGACCCGGCAAGGCCAACCTCCTGCTCTCCCCCGTGCCGCTCGATCCGGCGAAGCTCAAGGCATCCATGTCGCTCGCCGACTACGGTTTGAAATGGGAGCCCATCCCACTGGCCGATGCGGTCGAACTCCGGAGTGAAGCGGTCTTTCTTCCTCCGGCGATCAACGACAAGGCTCGCAAGCTCCTCCCCGAGGCGCGGCCCGTCCTCACCTACCTGGCGAACACCATCGCCGCCAACGGGAAGGAAACCCCCTACTCGATGGTCGCCGGCATCGACACCAGCCCGGTCCTGCCGGCCGACCTCAAGGACAACGAGGTCGTCCTGAACTCGTGGATCGCCGATGATCTGACCGCCCGGCCCGGCGATGAGGTGACGCTGAGCTACTACGTGCTTGGTAGCAACAACCGGCTCGACGAGGAATCCGCCACCTTCACCGTCCGCTCCATCGTCCCGCTGGAGGGCCTGGCGGCGGACCGGAAATGGATGCCCGACTTCCCCGGCATCGCCGAGGCCGAGGACAACGCCGACTGGACGCCGGGCATGCCCCTCGACCTCACCCGCATCCGCGAGGAGGACGAAACCTACTGGGACGACCACAAGGGCACGCCGAAGGCATTCATCACCCATCGGGCCGCGGCCCGCCTCTGGCAGAACCGCTGGGGCAGCTCGACCGGATTGAGAATCGGCACGGCGGACGCCCCCGCCGGCAAACGGAAGGATGAGCTGCTCGCCGCCCTCGCCCCCTCCGACGCCGGACTCACCATCCGCGACGTCCGCGCCGAGGCGACCGCCTCGGCCAACTCGCCGGTCGACATCGCCGGTCTGTTCCTGAGCATGTCGTTCTTCCTGATCATCGCGGCCGTCGGTCTCACCGCGATGCTCTTCCGCTTCAACGTCGAGCAGCGTAACCACGAGTCCGGCCTGCTCGCCGCCCTCGGTATCCCGGCGAGACTCATTCTTCGCTGGCGGCTCGCCGAAGGCCTCTTCGTGGTCGCCCTCGGCAGCGGGCTCGGACTGCTGCTCGCGATCGCCTACACCCGCGGGCTGCTGCTGTTTCTGGAGACCATCTGGAGCACGGGCGGCGGCAGTCTGTTCCGCTTCCACATGGACCCGCTTTCGGTGGTCGGGGGCCTCGCCGGATTCGTCGTGCTCGTGATGTTGACGATCTGGCTGGTCACACGCCGCCAGGCCCGTCGCGGGGCCGGCATCCGCCTCGAATCCGGCACGGAAGAAGTCATCCGGAATCACAAAACCAAGGCGCCCTGGGTCGCCCTGGCTTCGGCAATGGTCGGCGGCGGGGCACTGGCCGCATCCGGAACCATGGGGCCGCAGGGCGCCTTCTTTCTCGCGGGCTTCGCTTTCCTGATCGCCGGGCTGGCCGTCTTCCTGTGGAGGCTCCGCTCCCGGCAACTCCTTCCCGAAGAAGCCGTCAATCCGGCCGGCCTCGCCACCCTCAACACCGCCCGCCGACCCACCCGCAGCCTGGTCGTCACCGCCGCTCTGGCCACCGGCATTTTCCTCGTGGTTTCGGTGGCGGCATTCCAGAAGCACGGGGGCGACGAATGGAAGGACAAGTCCAGCGGTGCCGGAGGATTCGCCTTCTGGATCGAAACCACCTCACCCGTCCACCGCGGCTCCGACACCGAGGGGCTCGAGTTGCAGGCCGACGCGCCGGCCGGGCTGCTTCCCTTCCGCATCGGCATGGGTGACGACGCCTCCTGCTTCAACCTCAATGCCGTCGCCCGGCCCCGCCTGTTGGCCACCGATGTCTCGAAGCTCACGGGCCGGTTCCCGATCAAGAACACCCTCGACGACCTGCCGGCCGAATGGACCGCACTCAAGGGAGGCGAGACCCTACGGGCATTCGTCGACGAAACGACGCTGCTGTGGGTCCTCAAGATGAAACTCGGCGACGAGATCATCTACACCGACGACACCGGTGCCGGGTTTCCCGTCGAGATCGTCGGCACGCTCGCCGGATCCGTGTTCCAGGGAAGCCTGATTGTCGACGAGGAGAGCTACCTCAAACGCTTCCCCGGCTCGGGTGGCTATCGGCTGTTTCTCGGCCAGACGCGGGGGGATCTCGAAATCGACCGTCGCGCCTACCAGCAGGCCTTCACCGACCTCGGCGCGAACATCACCACCACCTCCGAGCGCCTCGCCGCCTTCCACTCGGTCGAGAACACCTACATCGCCATCTTCCACGTGCTCGGCGGGCTCGGGGTGGTCCTCGGAGCGGCAGGACTCGGACTGCTCACCGCCCGCAATCTGGCCGAGCGGCGCGACGAGTTCGCCACACTCCGCACGCTCGGCATTCCGCCCGGGATCCTGCGCTCGGTGATCCTCCGCGAATCGGTGCGCCACATCATCTGGGGACTCGGTGTCGGCCTCGTCGCGGCGATCATCTCGATCCTGCCGAAGCTCCCGGACTCCGGCCGGGTCCTGACCTTCACCTGGATCGCCGGCCTGGTGATCCTCATCGCCGGCAACGCCCTCTTCTGGGCATGGCTCGGTTTCCAGCGCAGCGCCCGCTCCCTCAGCGGGACTTCCGTTTCCGCTTCGGCTTGAGGCTCACCTTGCCGGCATCAAAGGCTTCCGGATCGTAGCCGGGATAATCCCACGCGATCTCACCGCTCAAGGCCTGCATGTACTGAAACGCGCCGCCGAAGTCCTCCGGCGGGCAAGCCCTCTCGCCACCCAGCATCCGGGGTTCATCGACCCCTTCCCCCTTCTTCTCGAAGACGATCTCGTGGATCCAGTCCTCGGCGAAGTCGTAGCGGTAAAGCAGACGGATCGGCAACCGGCGACGCCCGATGAAATCCTGCACGGCAACCTTCTTTTCGTCCTGAAACTCGCCGGGAGTCTGGTCCTCGAGACCCACCGGGCCGATCACGTCAACCAGCCGCTTGCCCTTGCCATGCCGGAACTCGTGAGGGTGCTTGTCCTCCCAGCCCATGGCCATCTGGATCGTCTGGCTCAACTTCTCAAACGTAAAGCCGGAGGGGATCTCAAAACGGCGCCAGATCTGGGGCGTGATCTGGTAGAGAAACACTTTAACCACCACGGATTGCTGCTCGCTCATGACCTCAGTCTAATCCTCCGGCGGCCCGGGGGGCAACCGCTTCCGAACCGTCTCACGGATCACGGTGACCTTGAGGGGGGTCCGGGCATCGGGCCGGTCCGCCTCGCTCAGGACCACCACGGTCTTCTCGTTCGGTCCCTGCTCGAGGCTCCGGCTCAGAATCCGCTTCAGCCCCCCGCCCTCGGCAGGAAGCCCCAGCTGGAACCCGGCCGGCTTCCCGGGAGCCAGACGCGTCGTCCAGGTCTTTCCGGAGGTCAGTCCGACCTTCTTTTCACCCAACACCAGCGCCAGGGTCTGCGACGACGCGTTGATGAACCGAAGCGTGCCGGCCGGCAGGTCGTCACCAACCGTCTGCGTCTGCACCCGATCCCAGGTCCTGCTTTGCGGATCCCGGCGAATCACCACCAGATAACTTCCGGCGCCGGGCTTCGGAAGTTCGATCCATGGTTCCATCTCGCCCTCCTCCCGGAGACGGACGGGCTTGCCGCCCGCCGCCGGAAACTCGATCTCCCCCGAAAGCCTGCCGAGTTTCAGCCCGACCTTGCCCAACTCCTCCAATTCATCGTCTCCGGCACCGCGCTCGAGAAGCAGAACCCTCGGCGGAATGCTGCCGGGAGGTGGTGGAAGCTCGTAACGAATCCCGTCGCGAACCTCCTGCCGGAACGGGGGTGCATTGCCAACCGCAAGGAAGCGAAGTCGGCACTTGGACTTCTCTTCCTCCGCCGTGACAACGCCGACGACCAACAATGCCAGGAAGCACGTCCATCGCCTGATGACTGGGAGGCCCCTACTCATGAGACTGTTCCACCCTCATCTCCAAACGGCGGCTGAGCAATCGCGAAAGCGCCCACAGGACCACCGGCAAAGCAAGGCTGAGCACGATCGCGAGCAGGGGTGCGTCCTTCCCGGTCGCCCCGATCCAGGCAAACACGAAACCCATCGGCAGGCTGCCGCAGGCAAGAGCCAGCATGAAGCGCTTCAACGGCATGCGGACGAGCCCGGCGGTGCAGGCAACGGCCTCCGGCAAAAGCGGTAGGGCACGCGAAAGACAGACCAGCCATCCACCCCCGTGCTCGAAAAGTTTCCGTCCCCGCTCGAAATCCCGCTCACCCAGCAGAAACACCGCGCCCCGGTGTCCGAGCGTGCGCCCCAGACCATAGGCGGTCATCCCCGCGATGAATGATCCAATGGCGGCGAACAGGCCGCCCAGCAAAATGCCATACACCCACCCGAGCGCCGACATGACCACGGTTCCAGGAATCGGCAGCAAGACATCAGAGACCAGGAGCCCCCACCCGAACAACCAAGCCAAGTCGCCGGAACCCTCCAGCACTTCAACCGCACCGGCCAGCGTGAAGCGCTCTTCATACGACCCGCCCCAGACCATCCAGATCCCGAGGATCAGGGCCATCAGCAGCAGGAACCAGCCGAGCAGACGCATTGCGGCAAGAGCTTCGACCGGTCACCACAGGGTTCCAGTCCTGAATTTCCGAAAAGGGTGTGATGAGGGCACAAAAGAGCCCGGCACCCTCGTTGCGGAGGATGCCGGGCTAAGACCTGGCGACGAC
>NZ_JBISBU010000036.1:0-54992 GCF_044385805.1 Haloferula sp. A504 | reverse complement strand
CCGGCCCGCCCGGATCGATCCGCTCCCTGACGCCCTCAAAACGACCTTCAAAAAACCCCTTGCCAAGCTCTGGTACTACTGACCCCCGACAATGCGGTTGGCTGCAACTATTCCGTCAACGCAGCCGAATCTTAGACTTATCCAAGACCTCCAGAAAATCGGCTGCGATCGCAGCGTTCGGCTTTTGCTCCTGAGAATTGGGTTGAAAACTAAAGTCACCATAGTATTTTTCGTAGTAGTACCATAGGCGTCCTGAAACATCTCCATTTTCAAAACCCAAGATATATCCGGAAATATACCTCCCCTGGAAGTGCTTCGCCCAAACTATCCCAGGAAAATGATGCCGGGCAATCTCGGGCGCGGTCACCCGACCTCCTCGATCATCACCAACACCCAACATAGCATCCCAGTAACCCTTTTCATCAAGAGGAATTTCCAAGTTGCTCAGCCTTGTAATCTCCATCAATCCCCTCCCATTTCCAGCTAGAGTGATCCTGCTACCATGCCTTTCGATAGATAGAGCGACCTCAAGGGCACCCCAATCGGATGCATGAATTTGAAATGACCGCTCCCCTTCCAGAACCAGCGCCTTCGACTTGCTCTTGTGGACCGTCAAAATAGAGCGTTCGGGCTCTGGTTTTCCGCCAATCTTCAAACCAAATGTAACCGCAACAACACCAACGATGCCGACCAGCAAGGCAACCAGTATAATCTTTGCAAGCCTCATGAGACGATCAATGTATCCAGAATCACCGCGTATTCGGCTTAACGTGGCCGCACTTATAGTAACAAGCCCACTTGAATGCTAATCCTTCTTTATCAAGTAGCGGTCGTGGATTCCGTGTCATTTCGGCCTCAGTCCATCCGTCATATCGAACATATAGCCGCCTACCAAAGTATACGCTCTCTTCAGGGCCGTAAATCGGCTTCCCGCCGCCCTCATCAATGCAACACTTGACAGTAATCCTGAGGTATATCTTAGCAGAAGGCTTAAGGAGAGCATCTTTGTGATCCTCAAGTTCGTCTCTATACTCTTTAAGAACCTCGCGAGCCATATTCTCAGCATCCTTGCCCGCATTCTCAAGGGCTCCTTCGATAAAACCTTGGAGAATTTCTTGAGCTGTCGGCAAACGCGGGCGGTATTTCCGAGGGTTCGACTCTCTTGCCTTCTCGATCGCCTTCTCAAATCGATCCATCAGCTCGCCGCCAATCTCCTCGGATAAGCCGGCGTCATCAGCAGCTTCCCCAAGCCGCCGCTTGAGCCTTTCCAGCTCCGCATCATCAAAGGACTCCGAGTCAAGAGGCTCATACCCCCAACCCACAAACTTACATAGTCCCAGAATATCTACCGAGAAGGATGGGGAATTGTAGGCAAATCCATACAGGTTCACACCACCCCGTTCCCCAATCGGATCCCTAGATGGCCACTTGCCGGTCACGGGATCATACCAACGGTAACCGTAGTAATAAAGTCCAGTTACTCCGTCTTGAGGCTTGGTGGAGAAGCGATACGGGAACGAGGCCGCGTTCATCTCGGCATCCAGCGTCAAGTTGCCGAAGGGGTCGTATTCGAAATGGGCGACTTCCGCGCCCGCTGCATTGACGTATTCGCTCACGTTGCCATTGCCATCGTAGGCAGGGTAGAAGGTATCCGTAACCGAGCCGCTTGCAATGGCGGAAATCGCCAGCAGGCCGCCGACGCCGCCTGCGCCTTGCGGCGTGCCGCTGAGGTCGAGACCCCAGAGGTAGGCGGCGATCTGGGTGGTGCCGTTGTATTCGGCGATGCGGTTCCAGCCGTCGTAGAGGTAGCGCACGGTGGTGCCGCCGGTCGTCGCGGAGGTCAGGCGGCTGAGGTGGTCATAGGTGTAGGTCGTGGTGGTCGTGCCAACGGTCGCCGAGATAAGGCGGTTCTCGCCGTCCCAGACCATGGTGGAGGTGGCGCTCGGTGCCGCGGGCAGCGGGCCGGAGGTGAGGTTGCCGTCGTCGTCGTGGACGGGAGTGGGGGTGTAGCCGGAGACGGCGGTGTACTGGTTGAGGCTGTTGGCGGCCCAGTTGTCGGTGGTGGGGAGGTCGCCGAGGAGGCCGTCCACGGTCTTCTTGCGGTTGCCGATGCCGTCGAACTCGTAAGCCCGGTCATTGCCAGCGGTGGATTGATCGTCGGCCTGCACCAGCTCGCCGCGCATGTTGTAGGCCCAATTCCAGTCGAGGCCGGTGGAAAAGGCGTCGCCGGTGGTGGTCAGTCCGTCGCGCTGGCCGATGGCGTTGACGCTGTAGGCGAAGTCGGAGAGGGTGCCACTGCCTCCGGGGTAGGTGTTGGTGCGGCCGAGCAGGGCGTTGCGGGTGGTGTCGTATTCGAGGGCGGTGTCGACTTTGGGACCATCGAGGGTGAAGGGCATGGTGGATTCGAAGAGGGTGCCGGCGGTGGCTCCTTGATGGTTTCCGGCTCCGTTGACTTCGTAGGTGTAGCCATACGTGAACGCGTTGCTGCCGTCGGTGACGGTGGCGAGGCGTCCGGCGGAATCACGGGTCCAGGTGGAACTGCCTTCCACATTCACGACCGGGACGGTCGTGCCACTGGCAGGGGTGCCGAAGGTGTAGCCGGTAGGACGCTGATAGATGTCGTAGGCGCGTTCAATGGTGCGGTTGAGGGTGTCGATCTGCTGGCGCTCGGATGTGAGGACGAGGTCGGCGGGGTCGTATGTGTAGCTGGCATGGAGGACGCCGCCGCGGGTGACGGTCTTCTGGCGATTGAGGGCGTCGTAGGTCATCACCAGATCGGGGGTGGTGTCGGAGTAGTCGGTGGAGACGAGGCGTCCGCCGTCGTCATAGCCGTAGGTGGTGATGACGCCCCTCGCCCAGGTGCGGGTTTCGAGGCGACCGGCGGCGGTGTAGGTGTAGTCGGTGCCTTCGCTGTCGGCGTATTCCTTGCGGGTCATGAATCCGCGGGTGGGGCTGTAGGTCCAGGTGGTGGTGGCCGTGGACGTGCCGTAGGTGGTCAGGGTCTTGCGGCGGTCGGCGTAGTCGTACTCGTAGGTGACGCGATAGGTCTGGGCGCCGGTGGTTTCCTGGACGGTGCTGTCGGGGTTGTAGGCGGTGATCGTGATGTTGGTGCTGGTGCCGCCGGCGATGAGGGTGTCCGGGGCATCGACCTCGGTGCGCCGCCCGCGAACATCGTAAATGAAGGCGGTGGTGCGGGTGCCGGAATCGGTCACTGAGGCGACCACATCGGAGGTGGCCGAGAGGTAGGCGGTGGTGGTGGTTCCGGTGCGGGAGTGGGTGGCGGTGGTGGGACGATTGAGGTTGTCGTAGCCGTAGGTGATCGACTCGACCGGCGCATCGGCGCTGTCGCGTGAGACGGTGGATGCGGCGAGCCCTCCGCTGTAGGTCTGAAGGGTGTTCGAACCATCGGGATGGGTCGCCAGAATGGTCCACGCGCCACCTCCGGAGAGGGTCGTCACACTGGTGGCAGGAGTCGCGACCCCAACCGATTGAGTGGTGCTGGTGAGCCCGTCGGGCGAGCGGGTGGAGGTCGAAACGACGGTGCCGCCCGTCGGGCTTGTGTCACCGTCCTGCCAGACTTTCGAAACGGTGAGCCAGACCGGATCGCCCGAGCCGTCGAGAGCCGGAATGGTGTCGCTGAAGCTGATGCTGTCGGTGCCGTGGTCGATGCTGCCATTGGCGTTGAGATCGATGGCGGTAATGGTGCGCTCTCCGCGGTCATCGTAGATCATCAAGGTGGTGACATTGTCGGGATCGACGGACTTCTCCATCTGCCCCTTGGCATTGTATTCCATTGATGCAGTGGCTGCATCCGCGTAGGTCACGCCGACGGTGCGCCCGGCCCAGTCCGTCTGGGTGGTGGTGGTTTCACGCAGATTGGCTCCATCCAGATAGGATCGGCTGGTGGCCTGGCCGGTGGCATTCACGGCGTAGGCGTAGCGCATTTCCGGCGAGAGGTCGCCGGTGGTTTGGTAGGTGCGGCCGTCGAGGTAATGGTCGGTGGTCTGGCTGAAGTTGTCCGGGGCGGTGACGACCACCCGTTTGGAGAGTCCGGGCGCTGGCTGGTAGGTCGTGACGGTTGTCGTATCGACCAGATCACCCGCCGTCGCGCTGGTCGGGTCGGGTGAGGAGGATGTCATCGATGTGCCTGCGAGGTTGCGTGTGGTCTTGCCGATCAGGTTGCTGTCGTTATCAACCAAGGTCGCCGAGAGGCTTCCGCTCACCGTTTCGGCGTAGCGGTGGGTCTCGGTGGTCAGGCCATTGTAAACCGTCTCGGTCGTCACGCCCATGCGGTTGGTCTTGATCCGGCGGCGCAGCGAGTCGTAGGCGTGGCGGGTGATGATGCCGTATTTGTCGGTTTCCGACTCGATGCCGCAGCAAGAGTAGGTGGTGGTTGTCGTCCACTTGGCACCGCTGGCCAGGACCTGATCATCCAGAATCGTCACGGAAGTCGGATAGTGCATGGTCGTAAGCGGTCGGCCAAGATCGTCCACTGCCGTGACCGCGATCGTGTCGAAGGTCTCGCCGTCGGCGGTGCCAAAACCAATCGCTTCGGTTTGGCGCAGGATGACCGTGCCCCGGGAGTTGTAGGTCGTGATGGTCCGCATGCCTCTGGATACGGTCGTGTCGTCACCGTCGGTGGGGGCACCCTCCCCCATCGTGGCGATGTAGCCTCCGGTCGTGGCGTTGCGGGAGTAGCTGTAGGTGACGAGTGTTCCGTCGGGGCGGAGGACTCGCTTCGGCATGCCTCCGAAGTCGGCATCAGATGGCATCGAGTCCGTGGTCGTGACCAATGGTGGCGCGGTGGAGGAAGTGTAAACGGAGGTGGTGCGGGTGTTCGTGCCGAAGGTGGTAACGGTCTTCGAGACGGTGTTCCCACCCACGGTGGTCACCACGGTCCGCGTGCGGCTGCCGGGGTTCCGAGTCGTGGTCGTCACGCGGCCGGCCGGGTCGCCGGCGTAGGGGGTGGCGACGCTACTGGTATTGAGCCCGTAGGTGTGGAAGCTCTGGCGCCCATCGTAGCCGATGTATTGCTTCAACTCTCCGAGTCCCTCCGTGGAAGCGCCCGGGCCAGTCGGTTCTCCCGGCTGATAGTAGGTCCATGTCGAGGTGAGAGCCGCCGTGTCAGGATCCATGACCTCCTGGGTTTTCACCCATCCGTGGATCTGATTCTCGAAGGTGGTCAGCACGTCGGAGACGGTGCTCCATCCACTGGTGGCAGATGCCCGCTCCTCGATCATGCGATCATAAACACGGGTTCCCGGAGTCGGCTCGGTGACAAGCAGGGTCTCACGCCTCAAAGCATTGAAGGTCTGGCCGTCGACCGCCCCGCGTGCCAGAACCCGCGCGCCATTCTGGTCCTCGGTCTGTTCGTATCGGATCGTTTGGCCATCAAACGTCGAATCCATCCGAATCCCTCCCGCCGGGCCTGGATTGATCGCGGACAACTTGGTGGTGCGGATCACGGTGCTGGTCGCGTCGTCGGTCAGCGTGATGGTGAAGGCGTCTTCGCCTGAGACATCGGCCACGTCCATGGTGACGATCCCGTTCTCGACCTTGGTGATGAGTCCGCCGACTTTGGTGACGGTCACACTCGAAGGCACGTTGGCAAAAAGGCCCGCGCGTCCCGGGAAGGTGGCATCCGGCGCTCGGAAGACCAGTTCGCCACTCGCCATGCCGCCCGAGGAATTGGTGGTGGGGATGCTCGCGGTGAAGTTTGACGAGTCCTGGTTGGCCTGCACCTCGCCTGTGAATCGACACATTTCGGTGCATGCATCGCAGCCGCCTTTCAGGGAAATACTTCCGCTTTCACAGATACCGCTATCCGACCCTGATGAGCTTGAGGGAGTCGAAGAACTCGAGTCATCTTCACAACTCAGATGAATCTTCCAATTGTCGTACTCTTCAGCTTGGTCCGCGCTGAAAGTAAACGTCACCGGAAAAGTCTCCCCGGGTGAAAGCGGCCTGGTTCGAAGCTGATCCTCTCGACCGGTGTCTGCGGGCTCCGCCCAGACCTTGACACCGATCTTGAAGTCGCAATCGCCGCCGGTCTGTCCACGGTGAATAACCGTGACTGAGACGCTGTAGTTGCCATTTTCATCTTTCGTCACCTCACGAGGTGCATCAGGCACGGCGGGGTCCTCACCGTTGATGAGCAACTCAAGGCATTCGCAGCACCGCTTGAGCCCTGGATTATCGGTGTTCTTGTCGCTGATGGCGGTATCCTGAGCCGCGATGGGGAGGAGGAACACACTACCCAGGATAGCCAGAGCATGGCGGTGGAACCGCGGAAACGGGGTTCGGACGGATTTCATGGCGAAAGGTCGGATGGGAGTGAAGAAGATGTGATTGTTGAGAGAACGAGGCGCGGACTTCATGGTTCGATGAAGAGCTGGGTCCGGTGGCACAGGGTCGGATCGCCTGTCCCCGTCCATTCGTAGTAAACATGAGCGATGCCGTTGGCGTCGAAGTCCTCGGCCCGCAGATCAAGAATGGTGGAGCCGTTGGTGAAGAGGGCTCCCTGGGCGAAGGTCGTCATCCGGATGATGATCCCCGCCGGCAAATTGACTGCCACCACGGTGCTGCGCATGAGCCAGGTGCCGTCGTCGTAACGGTGGACGATCCGGGCATCCCGGGTCTGATCGACCCGGGCGACATCGAAGCCGTGGACGGTGCCGCGGGCGAGGATGGCGGAGGGAGCACCGTCGATGTCGCCCGGAAGCCGGGCGATCACATAACGGTTTCCGGCGGTATCGACCTGGACGTTGAAACGGCGCGGATCGACCTGCGGATCGGGCGTGGTTTCGGTGAAGATGACCGCGTCGTCGGCCTCAATCAGGGCGACGGGCCCGAGGACGGTCGGTGTCCATTCCCGAACAAGATGGGCCATGACGAGGTGCGATGCGCCGAAGTCGGCGGTGTGGACTTCCAGCGTGACCGTCGCGGTCTGGCCGTCGTGGGTGGCCACCAGGCTATAGCTCCCTGCGGTGGCGAAGGCTGCTGCAAAAGGCTGCCCGGAGGTGTGGCTGGTGTTCTGGTTGCCGTCTTCGAGCAGGGTGCCGTCGAGGGTGACGGTGAAGGCCCCGCCGTCGGCGGAAGCGCCGCTCCAGGCATCCAGCAGGAGTGAGTCGCCTGCGCGGATGTGCAGGGTGTCGTCGGGGAAGCCCTCGAAGAGATTGGTCGCCGTCCAGGTGATGGTGTGGCTTTCGGTGACCACCCCACCGAGGAAGCTGGCGTCGAGGGTGACGTCGCCATCGGCGGAGAGTGGCACGTCGGCGAAAAAGGAATCGTTGATGGACTCGCTGACCGGCACGTCGCTGGGCGTTGGGGCTCCGGGCATGAGCACGCTGAGCGTGGTGCTGGAGAGCTGACGGGTGATGCCCTCGATGGACACCGGCGAGGTGCGGCTGGCGGAAGGAATGCGCGTCAGTGCGTTGGCCGAGGTTTCATTGGTTTCGACCCAGTCGGGGATGCCATCGAGGTCGAGGTCGGTGCCTCCGAGGCGATTGACGACCACTGATTCGATGCGAAGGCGGCGGTCGGCTTGGAAGTTGTCGTGGAGAATGGTCAGCGTGTGGTTGCCCACCGGAAGCCAGGGCGTGATGGCGCGCATTTCCTCGGGATCGCCGTTTCGGGCATTCAGGGTTTCGCGGGCGAAGGGCGGATCGTCATCCAGCGAAAGGACCAGTGGCATGGGCTGGGTGATCCAGTCATCGGGAGTGACCAGGGCGGCGGACACGATGACCTCGTGCACGCCGGCTTCGGTGACGGCGAAGCTGTAGGTGATCTCGCCGCGGCGCTCGGCGGCGGTGAGCGAGTCGTCTTCATTGAGGGTCCACGAACCGGTGGCGGCCGTGTACTGCTCCAGCGGAGGCAGCGTGATGGCGACCGGGTCGAGGTTGTTGGAGATGTGGGGATCGGTCCCATAACGGCGCAACTCGGCCGAGTCGGACAGTCCGTCGCCATCGGTGTCGGCATTCAACGGATCGGTGCCCGCGTGGTATTCCTCCAGGTTGGTCAGGCCGTCGCCGTCGGGGTCGCCGTATTCCCCCTGGGTCGAATCGGTGAGTCCATTGTCCGCCGGGTCGAGGCCGTTGGCGCTTTCCCAGGCGTCCGGCAGGTTGTCGTCATCGAGGTCGAGGGGGTTGGGACGGTTGCCGAGGAAGGCGGAGGCGGGAATGACTTCCCGGGCCTGACCTGGCGCCTGCCAGGCGAGGGAAACGTGGGCGTCGCCGCTGGCATTGCTCCAGCCCTGCTTGTGGAGGACTTCGATGTAGTACGGCTGGCCGGCCACAAGCTGGGTCACCGCGCTGCGCTGGGAGAGCGTGCGGTCGAACTCGTAAGGAGCGCCCCAATCATAGGAGGTGCTGATCGCTTCGTTGTAGGCCACGAGGTGCTTGCCGAATCGATCCGCACGGGCCTGCGACTCGCCGTGGGGCGTCACGGTGGCATCGGCCAGCCAGAGTTGGACCTCGTCATTGCCGGTGATCCAGAAGCGGTAGGGGCCGGTCGTCGGCGCCACGAGGAAGCCACGGTATCGCACGCCGTACTGGGTCCCGAAGGTCGCGTCATCCACGCCCGGCGCGTGGATGGTTTCATTCGGGAGGTCGTGGAAGATCGGACTGGAGGTCAGCACGGACACCGCCCCGCCGGAGATGCCATCGGCGGTCCAGGTTTCCCGCGTGATGCCGTTGCCGAGATCTTCGGCGGCCAGGGGGTCGGAGTTGTAGGCATACTCGGCGAGGTTGGGGATGCCGTCCTGATCCGGGTCGCCATACTGGGACAGGGCGCCGGGCAGGCCGGACTGATCAAGTCCGGTCGATGCCTCCCAGGAGTCGGGAAGGTTGTTGTCATTCAGGTCGTCGGAATCGACCACCGGGTAGCTCAGGGCGCTGGTGGGGATCGACTCCGGTGAGGATCCGCCGGGCGGGGTCCAGCCGAGGTCGAGGTGCCCGATTCCCGCGCCATTCATGAGCTGGGCCTCGATGTAGTAGGAGACCCCGGCCTGGAGGGGGATGGCAGCGGAGGTTTGCGTGCCGAATTTGTCCCACTCCTGGGGATCGGTCGGTCCCAGATTCCACGCGATGCGCTGCTTGCCGAACCGCGAGTCATCCGCGGAAAGCCACAGCGCGGCGTTCTGCGATCCGGCCACATGGAAGAGATAGTCGCCCGTGACGTCCGGAGTGAGCAGTCCCCGGATTCTCACACCGGCGGGCGCGGCGACACCGGCCACGCCGGAGGCGACCACCCGGCTCGCTTGATCCGGAGAGCGAAGCGAGATGCCTTCCTGCTGGAGAAGTTCGAGCGAGGAGAGAGGTCGCAATCCGAGCCAGGTCTCGACCAGGATGCCCTCGTCACTGACCTCGAAGGTAAAAGGTTCACCTTGATGCGGCGTGCCGGTGGGCGAGCCCATCAGGTAGGAATCGATCCGGCCGTGATAAGTCCCCTCGGATGGAGCCGTGTAGAGGAACGAGGTGAGGTTCAGACCATCCGGATCCGCATCGACGAGCTTGACGAGGCTGTTGGCATCGGGGCCGATCCAGACATCCACCCACACGTCGTTCCCGGAGCCGGGCAGCAGGTTGGTCCACGTCAGCATGACCGACTCGCCCGGCACGACATCCAGCGCCGTCGGGACCGGTCCCACCGGAACCGGCGGGTTCGCCGCCTTGAACTCCGCCGCAACCGTGGTGACATCCGTTTTCGCGGTGTTGAAACCGAAGTTGTTGGACGACACGTAGTTGATGGTCGAGGCCGCCACCGCGTGCCCGGCCCAGGTCGAGATGCGAATGCCGGCAAGCGTGACCGCCTGCGAGGGGGAATTCGCCGTCACCCCCGGCAAGGGGGTTGCGGTGTTGCCGTTTCCTCCCATGCCGAGGGCCGAGATGACCATCGAGCCGTAGTCCGAGGTCCCCAGCGGGACCGTCGAGGCGGCCGAGACCTTGGCGGTCGAGCCAATCCCCGAGGCCGTGCCGGAAAGTCCGATCGCGGTGGCAACCCAGTTGTTGCCGACGCAGGTGACGTTGATGGTGCCGGCTCCGGAATGGTTGCCCGGATCATCGAGATACCAAACCGACGAATGGGTCTGACCGTGGCCACCCGAGCCGATGGCCACAGGCAGTTGCTTGACGCCAAGCGTCAAGGCTTGCCCGTTGTAGGTGACTCCCGTGCAGTCTCCTGTTAGATTCCCGGAAAAATTGTGCTCGCCGGAGACGACGACCACCAGCTTGTCGGAAGCCGAAGCATCATACGTCCCGGGGGAATTGGTGCGCGTCCACGATGCATTCCCGTCCGCCGTGATGGTCGCGTGGGCGATGGTGCAAAGTGACATCTGGCCACCTGCGAGCAGGGCGGCGATCATCGGGCGGTATTTCATGGCGAAGGAGGCTTGGGAGTTCAGAACGGAACGGGTTCGGGAGCGTCCGGGTTGGATATCCGATGGCGGATCGAGCGCAGGGCGGGATCGGCCGCCTGGGCGAGGCGCGAGCTTTCGCCAGACAATTCCTCGAGTTCGGCGCAGTCGGCCCCGGTGCCGTGGTGCCCGATGCAGGCGATCGCCGCCTTGCGGACCGGGATGGGTTGTCCCTGATCGGTCGAAAGACGCCGGGCAAGAGGCAGCGCACTGGCACCGGCGGCGTGAAGCGCCGTCACCCGGACATCGATGGGACGACCGGAGTCCTCTGCGATCTCAAGGGCCCGCTCAATGGAACCGCCACGGGCCGGTGCGTCCTCGCCATCCCATTGCGTGAGAAGCGCCACCGCGGTGCCTGCAACTTCGCCATCGGTGGCGGCGGCAAGCTGCCTCAGATCCGCCTCCACCTGGTCGCCAAGCTCATCCGCAAGCTGGCCTCCCAAGCGCTGGAGCCCGAGGTGCTGCAGCGCATAGAGACGCATCGTCCGCTCGGGGGCGTTGAGCGCGAGATCGCGAAGCAGTTGGGTGAAGGCCTTCGGGTCGTTTCCGTATTGCAGGTTGTTGAAGGCGGAGTTGTAGATCCAGAAGCGGAACTCGGACGGCCAGTCCGCGTGACCTCCGTCGCGCAGCATCGCCAGCAGCCACTTTTCGTAGGAGGGCGAAAGCGCCACCCGACGGCGGGCCTGAGCGTCGAGCCAGACAACCGCCAGCTCACGCGTCACCTCGTCCCCGCCGGTTTCCGCAACGTGGCGCAGGAGCGCAAAGGACGGCTGCGGGTCTTCGAGATCCAGGCCCGGATCGGTCTGCGCGATCGTCGCGCGTGCCGCTGCGGGCGGAGGGTCGGCAGGCCATTGACGGAGCACGGCGACGATTCCCGCAATGACCAGCAAGCCACCCGTCAGCAGCAGACGCCGACTCGTCTTCGAGGCCTTGAGCGGCGGTCTCACGACGCACCCTCCTTTCCGGAGGGAGCTTCCACCTTGAGAAAGACGGCCAGCACCTGATCGCGGCGATCCGGGCTGTCGGTGCGCACCTGGAGCACATGATGCCCGGGCGATACCCCATCCTGAGGGGTCAGGCTCAACCGGTAATGGCGTCCGGCGACAAGGATTTCCTGCTCCAGCTTGAACTGACTTTCCTCCACGCCGACCAGCCCGGTGATCCGAAAGTCGGTCTTCGTGCCCGCCTCGATCTCGATGACCTTGGAAGAGCGATCGTCCGCCTCCCAGAGCAGATCCCGGGCTGACAGCTCGACGGTCGAAGGAATCGTCACCTCGGCCACCAGCTCGACGGGCTTCTCGAAGCCCACGAACCTCACATGCAACGACTTGCGGACGAGTCCCCGATACGGTCCGGGAGTGAACTTCGCCTCGATGGCTCCGGTTTTCCCCGGAGCGATCTCCACATCCCGGACCGCTCCGGCAAGACATCCACAGCCTTGCTCGAAACGCTCGACCACCAGCGGAATCTCGGTGCCGTTCGTGCACTTCCACTGAAGCGGTTCATTGATCGCATCCGGCTGGACCGTGAGACGCACCACCTTCGACTCAAACCTCACCCCGGATGCCACCGCCTTCCCCGCAAGCGCCAACGCAAGGGTGGCACCCGCCACCAGTCCGAGGGACGTCGCCCTCAAGCCGAACCTCCTCTCCCTAACAAGCCCGCAGGCTGACCGCTGACCGCTGACCGCTGACCGCTGACCGCTGACCGTTCAGCCGTAGCGTTGAAGTCGATGCCAAACGATCACTTATCATCAATTCAGACGTTCAAGCCTCATCGAGTTACACTTTCCCTTCTTCAAGACACAAGGATAAAGCATGGCATGGAAGCAATCATTTCGTGTCATCTTTGTCACCGTCCAGCAATCAGTCTTGGCATGCGCATTCACGGCATCGATGCCTTCGGCCATGGCAGGAAAACCCGGACTCCGCAATCTCCACGGCATGCAGGGCAGAACCAAGGGCGGACGCCCCGCGCCTCCGCCCGCCACACCTCGTGGCATCGCCGCTCAGGTCGAACACTTCCTCGACCGCCTCGCCGCCCTCAACCGCTCCGCAGCCACCATCGACACCCACCGCTGGGCGCTGCGGCAGTTCAGCCAATGGGCCGCCGCCGAGCGCCTCCACGACCCCGCCGCCCTCACCCGCGCCCACCTCGAAGACTACCAACTCTTCCTCCACCGCTACCGCAGCCCCCGCACCGGCCAGGCGCTCGGCATCAACACCCAGCTTGCCCGCCTCGGCTGCGTCCGCCGCTTCTTCGCCCGTCTTTGCCGCGACGGCCATATCCCCGCCAATCCCGCCGCCGACCTCGACCTGCCCCGCAAGCAGGCCCGCAAACTCCCCAAATCCCTCGCTCCCGCCGAAATCGAGGCGCTCCTCGCCCTGCCTGACCTCACCAGCCCCTTCGGCCTGCGCGACCGCGCCATCCTCGAACTCTTCTACGCCACCGGCCTGCGCCGCAGCGAAATGACCGGCCTCGACCACGGCGACTACGACCCGCACGCCCGCACCTTGCACGTCCGCAAGGGCAAGTTCGGCAAGGCCCGCCTGCTGCCCGTCGGCGAGCGCGCCGCCGAATGGCTCGAGCTCTTCCTGCGGGACGTCCGCCCGCACTTCGCCCACCTGCCCGGCGAGACCGCCCTGTTCCTGAGCGGCTACGGCACCCGCCTCACCCCCGCCTGGCTCGGCAACTGGGTAAAACAGCAGCTGAAGCGCTGCGGCATCGACAAGCCCGGCGCCTGCCACCTCTTCCGCCACAGCTGCGCCACCGACATGCACCGCGGCGGGGCGGACATCCGTTACGTCCAGGAAATGCTCGGCCACGAGCGCATGGAAACCACCCAGATCTACACCCACGTCCACATCGACGCCCTGCGCGACATCCACACCCGCTGCCATCCCCACGGCGGCCCGGGAGGGGGGCCGGGACACGTGCCGACCTTTCCCGCCGCCCCGCCCGAGGGAGAGGAACCCGGCGAGGCCCCGCCGCCGCCCTGCCCGCCACCGCCCTGCCCGCCACCAACCGAGCCAACCGAGCCAACCGA
The DNA here is from genome assembly GCF_044385805.1 of Haloferula sp. A504. Taxonomy (NCBI): domain Bacteria; kingdom Pseudomonadati; phylum Verrucomicrobiota; class Verrucomicrobiia; order Verrucomicrobiales; family Verrucomicrobiaceae; genus Haloferula; species Haloferula sp. A504. The sequence continues at coordinate 41,535 of NZ_JBISBU010000036.1, read as the reverse complement.
GCCAACCGAGCCAACCGAGCCAACCGAGCCAACCGAGCCTTCCGGACCGGACACCGGGGCCGAATTGACTGGTCCCGAACGCTCCCGAATGCTAACGCCTCGCATCATGTCGGCCATGCTTCAGAGGCGACCCGCGCCACCCGCCCCGGAGCGGGAGCGCGTCGCCGTCCCGGCATCGCAGACACCGCCCGAGGACGACCCACCCGCGGCCAGACCGGTCGGGCTCCCCAAACGCCCACCAAGCCCGGCAGGCGAAGTCACAAACTCTATCTCTCTAACCGTTAGCGACTTGCCCGAAATGGGCAAGGCCGACCGAAGCATGCGTGTGACGTATTACGGTTACCGCTATTACAACCCCGCGACCGGAAGGTGGCCATCAAGAGATCCCATCGAGGAGCTTGGATTTAATCTGTCTGTCGGAGGCCTTGTTGAGGAGATGGACCTCACAAATCGAGGTGAAGAGCCACTATACGTGTTCAACCTCAATAACGGGGTAAATCTTGTCGATTACATCGGTCTCTACAGCTGCTGTTATGGTTGTGGCAGGTGTGAAATCACCATCCGCACTCTTTCAGCGACTGGTCGGGCCATTCCTGGAGGGGTGAAAAGTGTCTACACAAACTATTGTCAGCCTGCCTCTGCGCCTGCAGCTTCAGCGAACTGCACGGATTGTTACGATGCGGTGTTTTGGACGCTCGACTTTCGCTGCAATGCCGAAGCAAAGGCCCGACAAGCTTCGGTAAACGCGATTGATCGTGCGCTTTGGAAACGGACACGTCGTGTTGTGACGTATCGATTCGTTCGGCAGATGGGCAAATCATGGTGTTTTCAATTCTGAACCGATGAAGGTTGAGTTTTCCTACATACTCGCTCTCTTTTTGGTTGTCGCTTCTTGCAAGAGATTTGAGGTGGATGTCGATGGCGGAGTGGATCATGGATTGCTAAGGGCACAGGCGCGGCTAGACCCGGCTCCTTCTTCGCCAACCGGCGACGTGCTCGTCAAAAACAGATCCTCCGTTGATCTAAAGTTTCAGATTGGGGACAAGACCTCCACTATCTCAAGCGGGGACGACCTCCTTTTTGTTGGAGTCGAGGATTTTACAAAGTTTGTTGCCAGTGTCCTTCAAAGGGACGGAAGGTGGTCACCAATGGCAACTGGGACCGTAGCACCTGAGTCTGGAAGTGAAATTCTGACCTTCACAGATGGGTAGGAGGAGGGTTGTTGAATCGGGGACCGGAGCCTGAGGGTTACGGTCCGCAGCACTTTTTGAACTTCCGGCCGCTGCAAAGCAACTCCGTGTCCGTCATTCAGCTGTGGGGCTGATCGCGGAAGCGGCTCGGGGGATGGCCGTAGCGATGCCGGAAGACCCGCGCGAAGTACTGGCTCGACTGGAAGCCGCAGCGGAAGGCGATTTCGGTGACGGGAAGGGTGGGTTGGTTGGCGAGCAACTCGGCGGCCTTGCGCAGGCGGCGGGCGGTGAGGTGTTCGACCGGCGATCCATTGGTGATCCTGCGGCAGTAGGCGGCGAATCGCGTGCGACCGAGGCCGCAGGCTTCGGCCATCGATTCGAGTGTCCAGGGCTCGTCGAGGCGGTCGTCGAGGGCCTCGATGAACAGGCGCACGGTCCGTTCGCTGCCGGACAGCTTGCGGTCGAGGGCCGGGCGGTTGGATTCCAGCAGTTCGGCCAGCCGCAGGAGCAGGTCGTTAATGAGAATTTTCAGCCGGGTGAGATTGGCCTCGCCGGTACCGCTGCCGACGGCCTGGTCGAGGCGGGCGAAGCAAAGGCCGAGTTCGGCGTCGGCCTGCCACACCGGTTGCTCGTTGTGGCGCAGCGTGTCGGTGAGCCGGTTGAGGACGGCCGGGGAAAGCAGCACCCAGGCCGGCCATTGCCACGGTTGGTTCGGGCGGCAGACACCGAGGTCGAGGATGAGCCACGAGTAGTGGCAGGCCGGCACGGTCGGATCCCCGACGCGATGCCGCTGCCACGGACGGGTGATCGTGACTCCACCGGGCACGACCTCGAGGGTACGGTCTCCCACGGCAAAGGGCAGGCGACCGGCGGAGAGGTAGCCGATTTCGATGCCCTCGTTGCAGTGCCAGTCGAGCCCCCAGTTCTGGGCGGTGTGGGCGTCCCACCAGCCGACCATGCGCAGCTCGGGCAGGTCGTCATCCGGCAGCCGTTGCCCGGGATAGCTGCCGCGGCCCAGCGCCTCAAGACGGACGTCCCCGCTGGTGGCGGCTCGCTTCAGCGGCTCGCAGGTGTCCACGCGGAAGTCCTCGCTGTCTTTCGAAAACCCGCTGCGACGCCTCATGTCAGATGTGCAATATTTACCAGTGACGAGGTTTGCAAGACCCGGGTCGGTGGACGGCGTAAACAGTGATGCATGATCGGCCTGCGTTTCTGCCTGACGCTGGCGCTGGCGGGAGTCGGCGTGGTGGCGGGAAAGGAACGGGTGCTGGTCTTGAGCGGGGCCAACAACCACGACTGGAAGCGCACGACGCCGGTGATCGTGGCGGCACTTGAGAAGAGCGGGCGCTTCGAGGTCGAGGTCGAGGAACGCGTGATGGAGATGGGCTCCGGGGCTTTCGCGGGCTATGCGGTGGTGCTCAGCAATTTCAACACCTACGGCAAGAACGCGCCCGAGCGGAAGGAATGGCCGGCGGCGACCCGGCAGGCTTTCCTCGAGCGGGTCGAGAAGGGCATGGGACTGGTGATCATCCACGCGGGCAGCTCGATGTTTTACAACTGGCCGGAGTTTCACACCCTGGCCTGCGGCACTTGGAAGAATGGTGCCACCCGCCACGGCGGCATCCACCTCAGTCAGGTGACCTTCACTGATTCGGATTGTCCGATCACCGGGGGCCTTGAGCCGTTCTGGATCCGCGATGAATTCTGGGAACGGATCGCGGTGGCGCCGGGTGCCCGGTCGCTGGCCCGGGTGACCCCGGACCCGGGCCATGGCGGCAGCGGGAAGCCGCAACCGGTCATCTTTTGCACCGAGTACGGGGGAGGGCGGGGCTTCGCGCTGTTCCTCGGTCACGACGCGGCGGTCATGCGGAATGCCGCCTGGGAAACCCTGCTGCTGCGCGGCACCGAGTGGGCCGCGACCGGAAAAGTCACCATCCCTCCGGCCGCGAATTGGCCGGTCACCCGGGAAGACGCCTCATCCACCACAACATCAACCCCGTGAACCCATGAAAATCGGCTGCTTCGCCCTCATCCAACCCTTCTCGCCCATGCGGCGGCAGTTCGAGCTGATCCGCGAGATGGGCTTCGACTTCGCCGACCTCACCGACAACCACGACGGTGCCACACTCGGCACCGAGTATGGCTTCTCGGCCTCGTTCAGCCTCGACTCGCATCCGACGACCATCCTCGACATGGTCCGTGAGTTCGACCTCACGCTGACCAGTGTGTGCGCCCATGCCAACCTGCTCGATCCGACCGCGCCCGACCGCTACGGCACGGCGCAGATCATCAAGGCGATCAAGCTGGCCCACTTCCTCGGGGTGAAACAGGTCATCACCACCGAGGGGGATCCGAAGACCGATTTCGGGCATGCCCTGAGTGACGAGCAGCGCCTTTTCAGCATCCGCGAGAAGCTTCACGAACCGATCCGCTGGGCCGAGCAGTTTGGCATTGAGTTGCTGCTCGAGCCGCATGGGATCCTGACCGACACGGTCGAGGGCATGACGCGCATCCTCGAGGCGCTGGGCCACGAGGAAACGGTCGGCATCAACCTCGATACCGGCAACTCGTGGCTCGGCGGTGGTGACCCGCTGGAGTTCGTGAAAACCTTCGGCTCGCGCATCAAGCACGTCCATTGGAAGGACATGCCCGAGGAATGGCTGCCGCAGCGTGGCAAGGTCTTCGGTTGTGGCATGGGTCTCATTCCGCTCGGGGACGGGATCGTGGGCATCGAGGCCATCGTCAAGGAGCTGCTGGCCACCGGTTTCGATGGCCCGACCACCCTTGAGATTGCCGGTGAGGAAGCCGTGAAGGTTTCCGCCGAGCGCCTGCGCGAATGGTCCGCCTGATCTCTTGCCACCTTCATTCGACTTCCCATGAAAACGCACATCTCCACCAGCCGCCGCCGGTTCCTCGGGGGCATCCTCTCTGCCGGCGTCACGCCGATGATCGTCCCGAGCCGTTTGCTGGCCTCGGACACCGCGCCTTCGAATCAGATCTGCCTTGGCCACATCGGGGTCGGTGGGCGGGGGACCGCATTGTTGAGGAACTTCGTCTCCGCCAAGCGTGCGCGCTCGGTGGCGGTGTGCGATCCCTACGCCGAACGTCGCGAACGGGCGGCGGGGATGATCAAGGAGGCGCAGGGCGAGGCACCCAAGCTCTACAACGACTTCCGCGAACTACTGGCGGACGACTCGATCGATGCGGTGGTGCTCGCCACGCCGGACCACTGGCACGTGCCGATCGGCCTTGAAGCTGCGAGCGCGGGGAAGGACATCTATTTCGAGAAGCCGCTGGGCTACACGCTGGAGCAGAACCGCGCGATGGAGGCCGCGATCCGGAAACACGACGTGATTTTCCAGTATGGGACCCAGCAGCGGAGCCAGGAGATCACAAAGCGGGGGATCGAGCTGGTGCTCAACGGCTACATCGGCGAACTGAAGGAAGTCCACGTCTGGGCACCGGCAGGGCAGGGTGGAGGCTCGACCGAGGAGATCCCGGTGCCGGAGGGCCTCGACTACGACCTCTATCTCGGACCCGCTCCGTTGAAGCCCTGCACCAAGGACCGGATCACCAGCAAGGGGTCGTGGTTCTGCCGCGACTACGCGCTCGGGTTCATCGCCGGCTGGGGTGCCCATCCGCTCGATTTCGCGGTGTGGGGTCTCGACTACGACCAGCAGGGTCCGGTGAAGTTCAAGGGCGGGGGCAAGTTTCCGCCGAAGACGGATCTTTTCAACGCCTGCACGAATTGGGACGTCGAGATCGACTTCGGCGGCAAGGTGGCGATGCGCTTTGTCAGCAGCGACCTGAAGCAGAAGTTGGCGGGTGGCTATCTCGACAAGATTCCGGGCGACGGCACGACCTTCATCGGCAGCGAGGGTTGGGTCAGCCTCAGCCGCGGCTCGGCCCAGGCCAGCAATCCCGAGTGGCTGCGGATGCGCCAGTGCGAGGGGGACCGCCGCGTGCACTACCGACCGAACTACTACCACGGCTTCATCGACACCGTGCGCGAGCGTGCGCCCTCGGTCGGGCCGATCGGCGAGGCGGTCCGCTCGGATGCCTTGAGCCACCTTTCGATCATGGCGATCGAGGCGGGCGAGGAAGTTGTGTGGGATCCGAAGGGTTACCGCATCGTTTCCCCGGAGTCGCTCAACGGGAAGATGAGCACGGAGATCCGCGGGGATTGGCGCCAGAGCTGATGTCATGAAAGCCTTTGCGCTGGCCTTGCTCGTTTGTCCGCTGGTGGCCGCGGAGCCGGTCTGGAAACAGGACGGCAACCGTTCGGTTGAGCTGGGCGGGGACGACGGGAAGATCGCCCGGTTCGTGCTCGATGCCGCACCGCGCGATCCCCACTTCGACATCCTCGCGACGGCGGACGGGCGCAATACCGTGTGGGTGTCGCCGCCGGATCACATCTGGCACTACGGCCTGTGGTTTTCGTGGAAGAAGATCAACGGCGTGAACTTCTGGGAGACCGACAAGGAGTTTCGGCAACAGGGCCGCAACGAGATCCACGATCCGTCGATCGAGGTCGGTCCGGACGGCGCCATGGCCACGATTCGCTACCGCGAGCTTTCCCATCCCGATCCGGAAGGGTCGGCGGTGCTCGAGGACCGGGTCACGATCGAGATCACCCGGCCGACCGGGGATGCCGGTGTGAAGGTCGAGTGGCGGATCAAGACCACGGCGCTGGCGGAGGTGGTGCTGGATCGCACGCCACCGCCCGGCGAACCCGGAGGGCGCGACTGGGGCGGCTACGGCGGATTTTCCTGGCGTGGCGCGAAGGATTTCAAGGCGGTGGGTTTTCTCGACAGCGAAGGCCGGCGGGACGGGGCCGCCCACCGGGAGCATTCGGACTGGGTGAACGTCTCGGGTTCAATCGAAGGCCGGCCCGCCGGATTGCTCATCGTCGACGATGCGGGCAATCCGCGCCATCCCCCGAGCTGGTATGTCACCGGTCGCCCGGACCTGCCCTTCTGGTATGCCAATTCGGCGCTGCTTCAGGAGGAACCGTTGAAGATGGGGAAAGGCGAGTCCTTTACCCATGTCTATCAGGTGATGGTCCACGACGGTCGCTGGGACGCGGCGCGTTGTGCGCGCGAGGCTGGTGGTGATGAGGCGGACGGGGAGTAGATTGACCGTTTCTTTCACCCGTCAGCACCTGGCGACGACGAAGACCAAAGCTTGGATGACGCTTGTCGTGACGCAGCACCAGAAATCGTAGGAGGGACTGGTTCTCTTCGAAAATTCAGTGGTAAGGGAACGATCTGAGGGAAGCCCGCCTGCGGATATCTCCCTCCTCAACAAAGTGGAACCTACGCGGGTTCTCAATGACCTTTGCCGCAGTTGCCTCCGCTTCCTCAAAAAAACGATTCCCGAGCTTTGTGCCCCCCTCCGACTCGTAGTAGGAGATCGCTGCACTGAGATCCTTCTGGACCCAGCGGTGGTAGATGACCTGCATGGATCAGCGCCCCAAGCCCTGCTTGATCTCTTCCCAAGTGCGTCCGGCAGCAGGGTCCTCGTCGAGTTCCCTTGAGCGCCGCCGGGCTTCCGCAAGTCCGTCGTCATCTTCCACAAGCACAGCCGGTAGCGAGCCAAGAAGTTCCGCTGCGAGGGCGGCTCGATCGGAATCGGGGAGTTCGAGGGCGCTCTCCTGAATCTCCTTCAGTTTCATGAGCGCATTACCGTTAATGTTGCGGACCCGCACCGCCTTTATGGCCGCGCGCCGAGCGGAAAAGATAGAAACCCGTGTCCGCGTAGGTAGTCATCGGTCGCCCCTGGCGTCGTGAACCAGATCCGTTGCCGTGGATTCCAGCACTTGGTCCCCGTAGATCCCCCTCAAGCGGGCGGCGAAATCGGGCTTCTCCACCGGTCCGCGACGCCCGGCCGGGGAGAGGACCGCCACGGGTTGATTGCGACGCCGCACTTCGATGGTCTCACCGGACTCGACCCGCGCCAGGACCTTGCGGGTCTCGTGCTTGAGTTCGCGAATGCTGGTTCGTTTCATGTGTGACCCAAAAGGTGGGTCAATGACGAACCCGTCGCACGGATCGCTACACGGTGGCCTGCCCGGCGGTGGCGGGCATCGTGGTGGCGGGCATTTTTCCCTTCGGCTCCGGCAGTTCGTCGATCGGCCGGGTGAAGGCGTTTCTGAGCTCCAGCCAGAGCCAGGTGCGGATCCCGCGCAGGATGTGGCCCATGACCTTCGGGCCGCCGACGAAGGAGATCTTGATGTACATCCGCTCGTTGAGGTTGTGGCGGCCGTAGGTGCCGTTGGCGATGCGCTTGCGGGCAAGGCGCTCGAAGCGGCGGTTGTAGAAGGCCATGAAGCGGGCGAATCCCGCCCCGATCGGGCCGTCGTAGGGCATCTTCGAGAACTCGCGGTCGGTGAGGCGGTAGACCAGCTGCACCGGGCCGATGAAGTAGGTGCCGATATCGAGGTGGAAGGCCGCGCGCATCAGGTCGGCATCGCCGAGATACTGGTATTTGTTCCGGTAGAGCGCGTTGAACCAGCGGTGGTACGATTGTCCGAACTGCTTGTTGTGATGCGCGAGATCCATCTTCACGCAGTCGCCCCCCAGGGCCTTGAGGATGATCTTGTGGGCGGCGTAACTCCCATGGGCGCAGTAGTCGAGGCCCTGCGAGTAGAGGGGATCCATGAAACCGGCGGCATCGCCGGCACAGACCCATCCGTCGCCACAAACCTCGGTCGAGTAGTAGGGCAGGTTCTTGTAGATCCGCGCATCGTACTCCACCGGCTCGGCATGCTCGAACATCAGGCGTCCGATCGGGTGGGTCTTGAGGTGCTCGAGCACGCGCTGGCCGACCGGGCCCTCGGAGGGCGGGGTGAAAAGCCGCTCGTCCCAGGTGACTCCGGCGGAGAACTCGCCGTTCGAAAGGGGGATGATCCATGACCACCAACCGCGGCCCATCAGGTGGTTCGTCGCGCTGCCGCGGGAGACCGCCGGACCGTCCTTGAGGGCGGGAGCGAGTTGGCGGGCCTCGTTGGAGTCGATGTCGCGGACATTGCGGAACCGGACCCACATCGAGTGAACGGGATGGGCGTCGAGCGACCGGATGGTGCCGCGCTTGCGGCCGATCATGGCGGCCTTGCCGGAGCAATCGGCCACCCAGTCGGCCCGGATGGTGCGGGTCTCGCCGTCGGCCTTGAAGGTCAGCGTGTTGTTGCCGGCGCCCCCGAGTTCGAAGCTCTTCACGGTGGCGGGCCTGATCAGCTCGCAGCCTTCCCCGACGGCGGTCTCCAGCATGTGCTGGTCGAGTTTCGAGCGATCGAGCTGGTAGGTCGGGAAACGCGCCTGGGAGAAGGGGCCGATCTCGGTGCACGCGTTGGGGCAGTCGTTGTCGCCGGAGTTGAACCACATGCGCAGTCCGTGCTTCTGGAAGTGCTCCCGGGAGAGGTAGTGGGAGAACCCGAGCACCTTGGTGAGGAAGCATCCCGACACTTCCGAAGTGGATTCGCCGATCTTGCGATCGAACACCTCGGTCTTCTCCAGCAGGAGAATGCGCGTTTCGGGACGGGTCCGCTTGAGCAGCAACGCGAGTGACGACGCGGAGAAGGAGCCTCCGATGATGACAAGATCGTAGTCGGTGGGGGGCATCTCGGCGGGCGCTACCATGACGGACACCATCTTAGGCCCCATCGCCAAGGGCGCAAGCGGGAGTGCGTTTGGCGGAGGAAGAGAAAAGGCCCGCCGGTCCGGCGGGCCTTGGGTGGGTCATTCGGAATCCCCGGCGTTCCCGTCCTGGTCTTCGTCGCCGGTCTCTTCTCCATCGTCCCCTTCTTCCGGAAGTGGCGGGATGGCGATCGGCGGAGTGACCGCCTGTGCAGGGCGGCGGGCGGGGGCGGGGGTCGGGTTGGTGGGTTGGAGCATGGGCGGTACGCCGCCGTTTCCGGGAGTTCCGGCATTTCCAGGCGAGGCGGAGTCGGCGGGAGGTGCCGACTTGATCAGTCCGGTGCGGTCCTTGAGCAGGGCATCGACGGTGAACTTGGTCACGCGGAAGGTGCGTCCCTCGAGTTGCTTGGCGACTTCCAGCTTCTCCTCGAGTTCCTTCTTCCGGGTCTCGAAGGCTTCCTGGGCGTCCTTGGCCTGCTCCTCGGTCTCGTCCTCGGCGGGCTTGCGCTCGTCGGGGATGTCGGCGGTCACGACGACGTTCAGCAGGTAATCCTCGCTGCCGTCCTCGGGGCCGAAGGTCACGTTGTAGGTGAAGCCCTCGAACGTCTCGATCACCGCCTGCTGACGCTGCGGCTTGAGCCAGGCCGCCTCGACTTCATCGGCCGGGACCAGATCCTCGAAGCGGGCGTAGGAGAAGAGGTTTTTCAGCGGATTGGTGGCGGCGGTGTCGAGTTCCTCGTTGTCCTTCCGGCCTTCGAACTCGAAATCGCCGTCTTCGTCCACGCGGGTGAGCTTCCACTCGGTGGTGTTCTCATTGCCCGGCTTGCTCAGGGTGATCGACTGGATCTTCTCGACCCGCAGGAAGTCCTCGTCGAGCCACGAGCTGGGCTCGGCCGAAAGCATGGGGAACAGTTCGCTGGTGACGTAGATGCCGGAGGTGTCGGCATGGTTGCGGACGAAGCGCCCGGTGGCGCCGCCGCCGCCGAAGGGACTCATGGGGTTGGCGGCACCCTCGGTGTTCTTGCCGAAGCTGAGGCGGGCGAGTTCGGTGCCGGCATCGTTGGAGAGAACCAGGTCGATGCCGTGCTCGTCCGCTTCCTCCGCCTCGGGGTCCATGCCGAAACGCGGGGCAAACTCGGGGTCGGCCTCGATGCCCTGGGTGACCTTGACCTCCGCGATCGTGCGGAGGAGTTGGTTGACGTCGCTGACGTTGGCCGGGTAGTCGTCGCGGTTGCTGACAACCCACTGACCATCGGTGCGCTTCAAGCTCACCGAGTCTTCGGCGCCGGTGATGGTCATGGCGGCGACCTCGGTCGGCTTGAAGTCCGCGAGCAGGGTTTCACCCCGTTCGCGCTCGGTGGTGCTCTGATAGCCGTCGGACTTCGAGGAATTGACGATCGCGAGGGCGGCGACGAGGGCCGCGGCGACGATCCAGAGGACGATGACTTGCTTTTTGTTCATGGTCTTGCGGATGGGGAAGGGGTTTCAGCGGGCGCGGGTGCGGGTGCGGCGGGCGGTGAACAGCCCGAGTCCAATGAGGAGGATGGCCAGGGGGACCCCGGCAATGTTCCAGGTGATGATTTTCGCGGCGATCGCGTCCTTGTCGCGGCGAAGTCCCTTCTGAAGCTCGCGGATCTGCTTGCGCGCGTCGACCTCCTGCTTGCGGAGCTTGCGGATCTCCTCTTCCTGTTCGGGCGAGAGATACATTTCGGTGCCCTGGGTTTTCTGCGCCTGGAGTTCGTTGAGGCGCCGCTGGGCCTCCTGGGCTTCCTCTTCATACTCCTGGATTTTCTCCCCAACCGCCTGGTTGGCGTCGGCCTCCATCTCCCGGAAGACCGTGAAGGGCCGGCTGGTCGCCGCGCGGCTGCGGGACCCGATCAGGTGCGGCGAGCCCGCCGCCTGGTCGATGAGGTTGAAGAACAGCGAGGAGTTGCCGTTGATCGGCTGGGCGAGCTGGAGGTTGCCGAGCCGTTGCACCTGATAGGCGAACTGGTCGTAGAAGGCATCGACGTCCGAGATGAGGAAGACGTTTCCGGGCTTGGTGGCCTTGGTCAGGTGCGTTGGAGCGTCTTCCGCGCCATTCCCACCGTCATCGGCTCCACCGTCCTCGGATGCTTCTCCCGAGTCCGGAGATTCCTCTTCGCCGTCCTCCTCGTCGGCCGGAGCCGCCGGGTCGCCGTCGGGAAAGGCGGTCGTGAACTCGCCGCTCAGATGCGTGACGAGATCGTAGGACTTGGCATCGGGGCGGAAGCGGGTGATGAGCGTCGGGTCGAGACGCGAGGCGGGCATGTTGTCGATCAGGCCGGACTCATCGGAGGCCTTGACCAGCGTGTTCACGGTCACGCCGCCGCCGCCGGATTTCACCATGCCGCCGGGGAGGAAGAAGGTCACGCTGGCGAGATCCTTGGTGACGATGCTGTCCTCCTGGGGCATCCCCTCCTGAGGCACCGTGAGGACCGCGAGTCCGGGACGGTTCTGATTCATCATCGTCTGGTAGCGGCCGTCGCCCACGGTCTGGGTGGTGGACATCTCGATTCCCCATGCTTCGAGCAGGGTCGGCAGGGTGGATGAGGTCGGAGCGCCGCCGCCGCCCATCATCGGGTTGCCGCCACCGGTCATCTGGGCGGCCACGGAGAAGGGATCGATGCAGGCGATCACCGTGCCGCCCTTGAGCAGGTACTGGTCGACCGCGAACTCGGCTTCGGGCGTGATCCCGGCCGGGTGGATCAGCAGGACCACCTTGTATTTCTCGGCGTCGATTTCGCCGGGGGTCATGGTGAGGTCCTCGACCTCGTAGTTCTGCTCGAGCTGGTTGTAGATCACCCACGGCTGGCTCGGACGCTGGCCCGGCATGGTCGGGGGACCGCCGGCGAGTTCGAGGGCCGACATCACGCCGATGACCGGCTTGCGGGTGGCGCTGACCTCCGCGATGGCCCGGGAGATCTGGTATTCGAGCATCGTCTCGTCCTGGGGATTCAGGAACGGGATGGTCGTGGTGCGGTCGAGGCAGGAAACCGCCATGCCGAGGTAGACGTTCTCGTTGTTGATCGTCTGGCCGTTGATGCCGTCCAGGTTGGCGGCGTCCTCGGCGTCGGTGTCCGGTTCCGGGTCGAGGTTTTCGACGCGCAGCTTGCCGTCGGTCGAGAGGCTCTCGTATTCCGCGAGGAGGTCGTCGACCCGCCGCATGTGGAGCTTGAGGTCCTCCGGCATGTAGGCGGTGTTGCGCGACGCGTAGTAGCGGATCACCACCGGGGCGGCGAGTTCCTCGATGATCTTTCCGGTGCCTTCCGAGAGCGTGTGGATGCGGTCCTCGGTGAGGTCGAGGGTCTTGTGGCCGATGCCGAGTGAGGACACCAGCATGTTGCCGGCGATCACGATGACGAGCAGCGCCACGATCGCGAGGATCGCGCGGCTGACGGGGTGGAGGGTCTTGTCTTCCTGGCTCATGATGAAAGATGGTGGATGGAAGATGGTGGATTCGGGATGGAAGAATCAGGAACGTTTCGCGGAAAGGATCGCGCTCGTGCCGAGCAGCGAGGCGACGATGATGGAGGCGAACCAGATCAGGTCCTGGAGGCGGAAGGCGCCGCGGGCCAGCGAGAGGAAGTGGTCCCACACGCCGAGCGCGGTGATGGCGTCCTTGACCTCCGGCGAGAAGGTCTTCGAGTACTGCCGGACGAAGGGATCGAAGGTCGCGAAGACGAGGCCGATGCAGATCGCCGACGAAACGATCAGGCAGATGACCTGATCACGGGTGAAGGCCGAGACCAGCAGGGTGATCGAGAGGAAGGTGCAGGCCAGCAGGTAGGCCCCGATGTAGCCGGAGAGGATCGCGAGGTTGTCGGGTTCGCCGAGCCAGTTGACCGTGATCCAAATCGGGAAGGTCAGCGTGATGGCGATGAACCAGACGGTGGCCGCCGCCTTGAACTTGCCGAGGATGACCGACCACAGGGAGATCGGGTAGGTGCCGATCAGCTCCACCGTGCCGGTGCGGAGTTCCTCCGACCACAGGCGCATGCCGACGGCCGGCACCAGCACCATCAGGACGAAGGGCAGGTAGAGGAAGAAGGAGTAGGTCAGCGAGGCGTCACCCGCTTCGATGAAGTTGCCGAGGGTGAAGGCAAACACCATCGAGAGCAGCAGGAAGATGATGATGATGGCGTAGGCGATGGGCTGGCTGAAGTAGCTGCTCAGCTCACGCTTGTAGATGGTCCAGACGTCTTTCATGGTAAACTGAAATGCTGAAATGCTGAAATGCTGAAACGGGAGTGCTCAGGCGGCGTCCTCTTCGGGGGCTTCGGGTTCGGTGTCGCGGGTGGTGACCTGGCGGAAGAGATCGGTCAGCGAGCCGGTGCCCGACTTCGCCTTGAGTTCTTCGGGCGTTCCGTCGACGACGATCTTGCCGCGGTCGACGATCACCGCGCGGGTGCAGGCGGCCTCGACCTCCTCGAGGATGTGGGTGGAGAACAGGACGACCTTGGTTTCGCCGAGGCGGCGGATGAGCTGCCGGACTTCGTGCTTCTGGTTCGGATCGAGGCCGTCGGTCGGCTCGTCGAGGATCAGCACCTCGGGATCGTGGAGCAGCGACTGCGCGAGGCAGGTGCGGTGTCGGTAGCCCTTGGAGAGGGTGTCGATGGACTGGCGGGCGACACTTTCGAGGAAGCAGGTCTCGATGGCCTTGTCGACGGCCTCCTTTTTCGCCGCGCCCGAGAGGCCGCGGATCTCGGCGCCGAAGTTGAGGAACCCGGTCACCGTCATGTCGTTGTAGAGCGGGGCGGACTCGGGAAGGTAGCCGATGTGACGCTTGGCGGCCTTCGGGTCGTCGATCACCGAGGTGCCGCAGATCCGGATGCTGCCGGAGGTCGGCGGGAGGAATCCGGTGACCATCCGCATCGTGGTGGATTTGCCGGCTCCGTTGGGTCCGAGGAATCCAAGCACCTCGCCCTTTTCGACAGTGAAGCTGAGGTGATCGACGGCCAGTTTGGAGCCGAAGCGTTTCGTGAGGTTCTCGACTTCGATCATGGTGAAATGAGTTTCAGGCTTTATGCGTCCGACGTCGGCCATAGCGACACCGGCGAGCGGGGCTGTTTGAAAAAAGCCGCGGAGGACTTTTGGCAAGGGAAAAGCTCGATTTTGCGAAGGAGCGGACTCGCCGGGCGAAGCGGCCCGGGCAGTGCCATCGGCCCCGGGGTCAAGAACTCCGAAGCTGTGCGCCACGGCTTTGCGGTTGAGGCCGGGGGGGTGCGCGGCTAGGGAAGGCGGTGATGATCGCCGATGAGGTCGAGCTGAAGCTGGAGTTCGAGACCGCTCCCTTCCTGCACTCGCTGTTTGCCAACGACACCGGCGAGCTGCGCTTTCTGGAGGAGGCATTGGGCGTCCGGACCGTGACCCGCGACGGCTGGTTGCTGGTCGTCGGTCCGCCCGAGGGGGTGGAGTCGGTGCGGCGGATTTTCGCCGACCTCGAGCAGGCCAAGCGGGGTGGGGCCGAGATCACGGCGAGGGATTTCCGGCTGGCGGTGGAGGTCGGCCGGCGGGGCGGGGAAACGGGAGTGAGCGAACTGACCGGAGTCCGTCTTCTCGGACGGCGCGGGCGCAAGCCGGTCGTGCCGAAGACTCCGAACCAACTCGAATACCTGCGGACGATCGAGTCCAGCGACGTGACCTTCGGGCTCGGCCCGGCGGGTACCGGAAAGACCTATCTGGCGATGGCCATGGGGCTTTCGATGCTGAAGGAAAAGCGGGTCCACCGGGTGGTCCTGACCCGGCCGGCGGTCGAGGCCGGCGAGGCGCTCGGTTTCCTGCCGGGCGACCTGCGGGAGAAGGTGGCCCCTTACCTGCGACCTCTCTACGACGCCATCCACGACATGATCGGCGCCGACGAGGGCGAGCGCTACCTGGAGGACGGCACGATCGAAATCGCGCCGCTGGCCTTCATGCGGGGACGCACCCTGGCCCGGAGTTTCGTGATCCTCGACGAGGCGCAGAACACCACCCGTGAGCAGATGTTCATGGCGCTGACCCGTCTCGGAGAGGAATCGCGGATGGTGGTGACCGGCGATGCCTCCCAGGTGGATTTGAAACCGGGAGTGCCGTCGGGGCTGGGCGAGGCGGTCCGGGCGCTCGAGTCGGTGAAGGGAATCGGCTTCGTCCGGTTCAGCGGAGAGGACGTGGTGCGGCATCCGGTGGTCGGACGCATCATCGAAGCCTACGAGTCGGCCCGCTCGACGAAATTGAAGTAGCGCGTCAATCTGACGCGCCCCTTGCTTTTGCCGATTGCCAAGCGGGCGGTCATCCGATACTCAGCCGCTGTCGAGGGGCGTGCCGGATCACGCCCCTCCGGCGTCTCCGGACGCCCATCGGAGTTCACTCTTTTGCCTGTGGGATTCATCGACGCATTCAAACGCTGGCGCCTCGCCCAAAGGGGTCTTTCCTCGGGTAAGAAGCGCCGGGTGCAGAACGACGATTCTGTATCCGTGTCCCTCGACCGTTCGCCGTGGGTTCGTTTTTCGCTGTATCTGATCTTTTGCGCGTCCGCGGGTGTGCTGGTGATGCGGGGAGTGATCGCCGCCACCGGCGACGGCCAGGAACCGCTGACCGCCGGCTTGTATGCCTTCTTCCTGGCGTTGAGCGCCGTGACGGTGATCGAGCTGAATCACCCCGCGGTGATCGAGCGGAACGGGCGGGTGATCCTGCTGCTCGCCGGAATCCTCGCCCAGCTCGGCCTGATCCATGCGGTGAGCCTGATCGTGAGCCTCAACCAGCTTCCGACCGGTGTCGGTCTGCTACTCACTCCCTTCGTCGTCGCCCCGATGGTGCACGCGGTGTTGCTGGGTGCGCGCTCCGGGGTTTTCTCGGCCGTGTATGTTTCCCTGCTCGGGACCCTGCTGGTGCCGGATGAGGGAAAGGCCCTGTTCCTGACCGTGAGCCTGCTGTGCGGTCTGGTCGCGGCGCTGGCCCTGCGCAAGACGCGCCGCCGCTCGCAGCTGCTGCGCGCCGGTCTCTACTCGGGCCTGATGGCCATCATCCTCGCCTCGGTCTTCGGGGTGATCGATTATGCCAATCTCGCCGGGGTCGATGCCATGAACGGTTGGAAGTTGTTCGGCCTCGCAGCCGGATCGGCGCTCGGTGTCGGGATCGGCACCGCGCTGCTGGTGGGCGGGGTGCTCCCGGTGCTGGAGGGGATCTTCCGGCTCACGACCGACATCAGCTGGCTGGAGTTGAGCGACCTGAATCACAAGCTGCTGCGGCAGATGCAGCTGGAGGCTCCGGGAACCTTTCACCACAGCCTGGTGGTGGCGTCGCTTGCCGAGTCGGCGGCCGAGGCGGTCGGCGCGAATGCCGCCATGTGCCGGGTGTGTTCCTACTTTCACGACGTCGGCAAACTCAACAAGCCGGAGTATTTCATCGAGAACCAGCACGAGGGGGCGGAGAACCCGCACGACTCGCTGACGCCGACCATGAGCGCGCTGATCATCGTGGCGCACGTGAAGGATGGGGTGGATCTCGCGCTCAAGCACCACCTGAACCCGAAGGTGATCGGCGTGATCCGCGAGCACCACGGCGATTCGCTGGTCGGATACTTTTACCGCAAGGCGCAGGAGCAGAAGCGCGCCGAGAAGGCCAAGATCGACAAGAAGCTGGAGAATCCCGAGGACCTGCCGAAGGTCGACCAGAAGAATTTCCGTTACCCGGGGCCGCGTCCGCGCAGCCGCGAGAGTGGCATCATCAGTCTCGCCGATGCGGTCGAGAGCGCCTCGCGGACCTTGAAGAAGCCGACGCCGGCCAAGATCCGGGCGCTGGTGGAGGACATCGTCGAGCAGCGCATCTGCGACGGCCAGCTGGACGACAGCGACCTGACCATGCGCGACCTCGCGCAGGTCAAGGAAGTCTTCTGCAAGACCCTGCGGAGCATGCTCCACAGCCGGATCGACTACCCCAAGGACGAGGAGAAGGGCCGCAAGTCGGACCTGACCCGGAGGCCTGACGAACCGAGGCCGACGAAGCGGGGGGATGCGACTTCGGGAGGCAAGCGTTCCGGCAATCCGCCCACGGCACGGGTCACGCCATGAAACTGGAGGTGCTGATCTGCGACCACCAGAGCAAGGTGGCGCTTCCTTCCGAGTGGCTGGTGGACCTCGAGTCGGCGGGTGTCCGGGCCTGCGGCTGGATCCGTGAAGCGCACCTCCTCTCCGGATCGGCTCCGCTGGCCGACCTCGAGTCGGTGGAGGTCGCCCTCGTCGACGACTCGGAGAGCGACCGCGTGCACCGCGATTTCATGGGCATCGACGGGCCGACGGATGTCATCACCTTCGAGCACGGGGAGATCGTGATCGGGGTGGAGGTGGCGAAGCGCCAAGCCGCCGACTACGAAGAGCCGGAGCTGAGGGAACTCCTGCGATACCTCGTTCATGGCCTGCTGCATCTGGCCGGGCACGAGGACGAGGAAGAGAATCAGCGGAAGCGGATGGAGGAGGTCCAGGAGAAGATCGTCGCCACCCTCTGGCAGGAGATGGGCTCAAGGTAGGGTGGCGCAAAGCGATGCGTTGCGAATGGATCGACGGGCCTCCGTCGCGTGGCGCACCGCCAGGGTGACCCAAGGTTTGCCGGGAAAAGACCGAAGCAGGAGCCTTGATCGACTCTCGCAAAGCATCGCTTTGCGCCACGGCTCAATCTTCTTCCGCCAGCATCCGTTCGCGTTCGCGGCGCGCCCGCTCACGGATCAGTGTGCGGATGGTGGCGACCAGGACGGTCGCGCTGATGACGAACACGATCGCCTGATAAGGGGCTGCCGGGCGATCGGGACTTGAGAGGGTGAAGAGCGCCGGGGCGCAGCGTGCGCCGGCCAGCAGGGCGAGAACACCGCCCCCGGCGATGCCGTGCCAGGTCGAGTAGAAGCTGAAGGCCGCGCAAATCAGCCAGCCGCCGCCGAGGGTGAGCGAGCCCTGCAGCAGATTCGGGTCGTCGAGCCGGGCATCGGCCGAAAAACCGACGGCCAGCGTGACCAGGCCGGCGATGAAAAGAATGATGCGCATGGATTCAGCTGCGGGAGATGACCTTTTCGAGTTCCTGCTCGAGGTGGTCGAGTTGCTGCGGGTCGGTGGCCTGGCCGCCGCCGGGCAGGGTGACGTAGAGCGTGTCGACCGCGGCGCCCTTCTCGGTGTTGATGCGGGCGTGCACGGTGTCGAGGCCCGCCTGGTTGATCACCTGGAACAGATCGTGGAGCAGACCGATGCGGTCGATTGCCTGCAGGTTGATCATGGTCGAGTTGCCGCCCGCTTCGTTGACGATGTGGGCCCGCACCGGGAAGGCGATGTCCGAGCGCTTTTCGGAGCGCAGCAGGTTCTTCTTCGGCTTGAGGTAGACGCCCGGATCGTAGTCATCGGTGTTCCCCAGCTCGGCGAGCGTGTCGGTGAAGCCCTGGCGCTGCCGTTCGTTGGTGACCGCGCCGAAGTCGGTGGTGCAGACGCGGAAGAGGTCGACGACGATGCCGTCGGTCCGCGTGTGGAAGTCGGCCGACAGGATGTTGATTTCCTGCGAGGCGAAGGCGCAGCAGACCTTCTGCAGGAAGTGCGGCCGGTCTCGCGAGACGATGACGACTTCGGAGCAGCCCCGGTCGGGGTAGTCCAACGAGCGCCCCACGCAGGTGAATTCGCCTTCGCGCTCGCGCTTGAGGAATTCCCGGATCGCCTTGAGGTGGATGGGCACCGTCTTCGGGTCGCGGAAGCGGAAGTAGCTGGCGGGCATCCTTTCGAAATGCTCGCGGATCTCGTCGTCCCAGCCCTCTCCCGCCGAGGCCCGCACCTGGTTCTCGAGTTCGGCCCGTTCGTCGGCAAGCTGCTTGGCGAACTTGGCCTCGCCGTGTTCGAGGAAGCGGCTCGCGGACCGGTGGAGCTGGCGAAGAAGGGCGGACTTCCAGCTGTTCCATGAGTCGGGGGACGTTGCCACCGAGTCGGCGTAGGTGAAGAGCATCAGCGCATCCAGGCGGCTCGCGGTCTTCATCAGGCCCGAGAAATCGGCGACGACCTGCGGGTCCTCGATGTTCTTGCTGGTCGCGTATTGCCAGAAGGTCAGGTGGTGGTCGACGAGGAACATGATCATGCGCCGCCGGTGTCCCTGCACCTGGAGCCGGTTGCAGAGGCGCTGGGCGAGCACCGCGGAACCGTCGATGTGCTCGCGGACATTCTCCGAGCGTCCGGTGTCGTGGAGGATGATCGCGAGATAGAAGGCGTAGGGGTCCTCGATGGCGTGGAGCAGGTCGCGGAAAAGCTTGAGGCCGGGGTCGTCGCTGTCGACCAGCGCGTCGATCGCCTCGATGAAGCGCAGCGTGTGCTCGTCCGCGGTGTAGCGGTGGAAGAACTCGTGCTGGACGAGACAGTCGAGCGCCCCGAACTCCGGCAGGTAGCGGCCGAGGAACCCGACCCGGTGCATCTGGCGCAGTGCCGCGCCGACCTGGCCCTTGCGGGTGAGGATATCCTTGAAGACCTCCCGGTTGGCCTTGGCGTAGCGGAAGGGGCGGTCGATGTCGCTCCAGTGCTTTTTGACCAGCTTGCGGATGGGCGGGCTGAGCTTGAGGTTCCGGACCTGGGTGTGGTGGAAGAGCCGCATCATCCGGTTGGGATCCTCGGCGAAGATCGCGGAGTTCGCCGGGTAGATTCTTCCTTCTCGCGCGATGAAGCCGTCGAACTCCTCACGTTTCCGGCGACCGATCGTGAGGAAGGAAACCAGCCCCCTGTCGCGGGCGTGCTCCTCCTCGATCTGGAAGATCTCCATCAACGAGGTGGTGTGCTGGTAGAGGTTCTTCGTGTGCCGGTAGTAGTCGCGCATGAAGGCCTCGGTGCGGCGGAGGATCGAGCGCTGCGGGTAGCGGAAATTGGTGGCGACGACCCCCTGCATGCGCAGCGTGAGTTGCTCCGACGAGCGTCCGGACTCGTAGTGGAGTTCGTTGCGGACGCGGTGCAGGAAGTCGTAGGCTTCCTCGATTTCGCGGTGGGCGGTGCGGGTCAGGATCCTGGCATCGACCAGCTGCTTGAGCTTGCGGTAGCCGCGCTTGGCGCGGGCGACCCAGCAGATGTTGTGATAGTCCCGCATGCCCCCGCAGCCTTCCTTCACGTTGGGTTCCTGCAGGAAGACGGTGCGCGAGTACTTCTTGTGGCGCCCTCTGAGGTCGTTGCGCCGCAGTTCGAAGAAGGCCTTCTGGCCCTTGGCGACCGCCTCTTTCTCGAAGCGCTGGCGGAACTGCGAGAACAGGGCCTTGTCGCCGGTGATCAGGCGGGCATCCATCAGCGCCGTCTTGTTCTCCTGGTCGGCGCGGGCCTGCTGGATGCACTCGACGATCGAGCGGCAGGCGTGGCCGACCTTGAAGCCGACGTCCCACAGGAGGTAGAGGATTTCCTGCACCAGTTCCTCGAGTTCCTTGGGCAGCTTGTTCGAGGCCCGCGGGAGCAGGAACAGCAGGTCGATGTCGGACCCGGGATTCAGCGTGCCGCGCCCGTAGCCGCCGACCGCGACGAGCCCGATGCTGACCTGTTCCGAACGCTTGAGGGCTGCGGTGCGGAAAATCTCGCTCAGGACCACGTCGAGGAGCTCGGAGCGGGCGCGGGCGATCTCGAGCCCCCCGGCGCCGCCCTTGTGGCGCAGGCGGATCCGGTGCTCCTCCAGCTTCATGAACTTCTTGAACAGCGCGATGCGCTCCGCAGGCGACAGCTGGCCTTTTCGGGCGGGCTTGAGCACGACCTTGGCGTGGTCGCTGAGATTTTTCAGGTGGGCGGACATCCGGTGCGGGGAGGGTGGAGTCTATTCAGGTCGGGTCAAGACGCGGTGCGGGGAAGCCGCCTCCATTTGGGAGTGGCCAAGGGCCAACTCGGAGCTAGGATGCGCGCCCGCTGGAAGGCGGCGTTGAATTCATGGCGAAGCATGGCAAGGAACTGGCTCTGGCGTGCGCCAAGGCGGCGGCGGAGATTCAGGCGGAAGACATCCGGGTGTTCGACCTGCGGGGTCTTTCGTCCCTCACGGACTTCATGGTGGTCTGCTCGGGCGGGTCGATGCCGCATCTGCGGGCGATCCTGCGCGACGTGCGCGGCCATGTGGACGATTGGACCGGCGCGAAGCCGGCGAACGCCGAGGGCAGGGTGGACAGCCGCTGGGTGGTGCTCGATTACATCGACGTGATGGTCCACGTGATGCACGAGGAATTGCGGGAGTTCTACTCGCTTGAGACCTTGTGGGGCGATGCCAAGGAGATCGAGGTGCCGGAGGCCTGAGCCGTGAAGGTCGAGATCCTGAACACCGGCAGCGAGTTGCTGCTGGGCCGCACGCTGAACACCCACGGCCACTGGCTGGGGCGCGAGCTTTTCTCCCTCGGGCTGCGCGTCGAGCGTCTGGTCACCGTGCCCGATGGCGATGCCATCCAGGCCGGGATTTCCGAGGCGGTGAACCGCTGCGACGTGCTGCTGGTGACCGGCGGGCTCGGCCCGACCCGCGACGACATCACCCGCGAGGCCGTGGCCGGGGTGCTCGGGATCGAGTTGATCGAGGACGAGGCGGCACTGCGTTCGCTGGAGGCGTACTTCGAGCAACGCGGCCGCATCATGGCGCCGGAAAACCGCCGTCAGGCCCAGGTGCCGGTGGGTGCCGACGTGCTGCCGAACCCGAATGGCACCGCCCCCGGTCTCTACATCCCGCCGAGGCTCAACGGGGCGGCAAATTGCGCGGTGTTTCTGCTGCCGGGTCCGCCGCGGGAGCTGCATCCGATGTTCGAGGCCGAGGTGGTGCCGCGGCTGCGGGCACTGGGTGGGATCGAGGATGCCACCGAGATCCTCGAACTGAAATTCACCGGGCTGGGCGAGAGTGAGCTGCATCGCGAAATTGACGCCCAGCTGGAGGCCATCGATGGCCTGGAGGTGGGCTACTGTGCGCGCCCGGCGGAGGTGGATCTGCGCCTGATTGGCCCGGCGGCGGCGGTGGAGGCGGCCAGAAAGTTGGCCCTGGAGCGGCTGGGAGACCGCTGTTTTTCGCAGGATGGATCGAGCATGGAAGCCGTGGTGGTGCGGGCGATGGCCCGGCGCGGGCTCAAGCTGGCGCTGGCCGAGAGCTGCACCGGCGGGTTGATCGCCAGCCGGGTGACCGACGTGCCCGGTGCGAGCGCGGTGCTGACCCATGGGTTCGTCACCTACGCCAACGAGGCGAAAGTCGCGGTGCTCGGTGTCTCCGAAGCGGATCTGGCGGAGCACGGCGCGGTGAGCGAAACCGTGGCCCGGCAGATGGCCGAGGGCGCCCTGAGGGTTTCCGGCGCGGATTTGGCAGCGGCGGTGACCGGGATCGCCGGGCCGGATGGAGGCTCCGATGAGAAGCCGGTCGGCACGGTGTTCATCGCCGTCGCGATGAAGGGCGGGGAGACCCGCGTCGAGCACCAGTTTCACCGGCGCGACCGCGCGGGCTTCAAGCTGGCGGTCAGCCAGGCCGCGCTGGAGATGGTGAGGCGGGTGGCGGTGGCGCAAAGCTCCGCTTTGCGAGCTGATGCGTCCGGCTGTGCCGTGCGCCCGCCAGTTCGTGATCTGTCGCCCATCGTTTTCGTTCCTTTCCGCAAGGACAGCCCCGAAACCATCAAGAAGCGCCGTCGGCTCCCGCACTGGCGGCAGGAAGGGGCAACCTACTTCGTCACTTTCCGCACGGCGGATTCCCTACCGAAGGACACGCTCGACCGCTGGTATCTCCGCCGCGCCGAATGGCTTGGAAATCATGGCATCCCTGTCGAGAGGAACCGTCCCGTGGATCTCTCGAAACTTTCGTTCGAAGCACATCGCGAATACGACCGCACTTTTGTGAAGGCCTTGCAGACCGAGCTGGACCGGGGTTTGGGCGATTGTCCGCTGGCAGACCGGGGAAACGCAGTCCTTGTGGAAAGAGCCCTGCGGCATTTCGACGGCGAGCGGTACCGGCTTGGGGATTTCGTGATCATGCCAAATCACGTGCATTTGCTGGTGCAACCGGGGGTCGGTCACGAACTGAGCGAGATTCTGAAAAGTTGGAAGGGTTTCACCGCCAGGGAAATCAACGGGCGGATGGGGAGGACGGGGAACTTCTGGCAGAAAGAGTCGTGGGACCACATTGTGCGGACACGGAGGCAGTTGGATCGGTTCCGGGAATACATCGCGGACAATCCGAGAATGGCCCGGCTGCCGGAGGGAGTGGGGCGCTTTTCCGCAGCGGAGTGGGGGGACTGAGTCCAAAGCTGGAGCTTTGGAAATCACTCGCAAAGGGGAGCTTTGCGCCACCGCTCAGAACGGAATGTCGTCCGATTCGTCGGGCTCGTTGTCGAGGGCGGCATCGAGGGACGAACTGGGTGCCCCGCCGGAGCCGCCGCCACCGTCGCCGGATTTCTCGAGCTTCCAAGCGACGAGATTGACGTAGAACCGCTCCTTGTACTCGTTGCCCCGGAGGTCGAAGGTGACCTTGACCTGGTCGCCTTCCGAGACGTCGTCGAGGAGGGCGGCCTTGTCCTTCACCGCCTCGAGCTTGATCTGTTGCGTGTAATTCCCGTCCGGCACCTCGACCACGAATTCCCGCTTGGAAAAGCCGGAGGCGAAAGTCTGGGTGTCGAAGATCTTGTGGACGGTGCCTTCGAGTTCGTAAGCCATGCAGGGAGTCTTGGAGTTCAGGCCCCGGGTTTCAAGCGGCAGTAGCGCCGGACTTCGAAATCCTCGTGTTTTTCGACCACTTCAGGCGGAGAAAACAGGTGCTCGAAGGCCGGAAACCGGGTGTCGCCGGGGTGGGACTCGAAAACGTGGGACACGAGAAGTTCGTCGAGATGGGGCAGAAAGGCCTCGTAGATGGCCGCTCCACCGATGACGAAGACCTCGTTGTCGAGTTCGAGCGCGGCGAGTGCCTCGGGGGATCCGAGGGTTTCGACACCCTCCGCCGCCCAGTCGGGATTGCGCGTGATGACGATGTTCCGGCGCTTCGGCAGCGGGCGGCCGATCGAGTCGTAGGTCGCGCGCCCCATCACGATGGGATGGCCGCTGGTGGTCCGCTTGAAAAACGCAAGATCGCCCGGCAAATGCCACGGCAGTCCGCCGTCGCGGCCGATCACCCGGTCCGCGGTCATCGCAACGATCCCGATGAGCTTCATTTCAGCTTTTCAGCGTTTCAGAATTTCAGCTTTTACACGGAGACCTCCGCCTTGATGTGCGGGTGCGGATCGTAGTTTTCGAGCCGGAAGTGCTCGAAGCGGAAGTCGGCGAGTTCGGTGATCGAGGGTTCCATCCACATGGTCGGCAGCGGCCGGGGATCCCGGGACAGCTGCTCCTCGGCCTGCTTGACGTGATTCGCGTAGAGGTGCAGGTCGCCGAAGGTGTGGATGAACTCGCGCGGCTCGTAGCCGCAGACCTGCGCGAGCATCAGCGTGAGCAGCGCGTAGGAGGCGATGTTGAAGGGGACCCCGAGAAAGAGGTCGGCCGAACGTTGGTAGAGCTGGCAGGAGAGACCCGGTTTGTCCGAGTCCGGTTCGTGAACGAAGAACTGGAACAGGCAGTGGCAGGGCGGCAGGGCCATGCGGGAGATCTCGCCGGGATTCCAGGCCACGACCAGATGACGCCGCGAATGCGGGTCGCCACGCAGACCGTGGACCAACTCCGCGATCTGGTCGACATGGCGTCCGTCCGGCGCGGGGAAGGATCGCCATTGACGGCCATAGACCGGGCCGAGATCGCCGTGCTCGTCGGCCCACTCGTCCCAGATGCGCACGCCGTTCTCCTTGAGGTAGGCGATGTTGGTGTCGCCGTTCAGGAACCACAGCAGCTCGTGGATGATCGACCGCAGGTGGAGCTTCTTGGTCGTCAGGCAGGGAAACCCCTCGCGCAGGTCGTAGCGGACCTGTCGGCCGAAAACCGCCTTCGTTCCGGTGCCGGTGCGGTCGGCGCGGTCTTCACCATTCTGCAGCACGTCGCGGAGCAGATCGAGGTACGTTCGCATGGCGGAAGTCTGGACCATCGGGGACTCCGGACAAGCAATCCCGGCGGCGTTGATGCAAATCATCTGTGATTACGTGATCATGGGGTAGGCGGTCCGGAGTTTCGGGCTATGGTGCCCCTGCCGTCGCGGGAAACCCTTCCCCCCACATCCCCCCGGAAAACAAACCATACTTCCCGCGGCGGCATTTTCATTCCCCCCAACCGAGTCCCCGGATGCGGCCGACCCCCGGCAGCATCCGGGGATTTCCGTTTCCAGACAGCACTACTCGACGGTCACCGACTTGGCGAGGTTGCGGGGCTGGTCGATCTCGCAGCCGCGGTGGCGGGCGACATGGTAGGAAAAGAGCTGGAGGGCGACCGCCGAGGGAATGGTCGCCACCAGCGGGTGGCAGGCGGGGACCGCGATCGCGTCGTGGACAAAGCCGCGGGCATCTTCATCGCCCTCGGTGATCACACCGAGGATGCGGGCGCCGCGCGCGCGGCATTCCTCGATGTTGCCGAGAGTCTTGTCCTTGCCGGGGATGTCATTGGCGAGGGCCACGACCGGCGTGCCCTGCTCAAGCAGCGCGATGGGTCCGTGCTTGAGCTCGGCGGCATGGTAGCCCTCGGCATGGATGTAGGAGATTTCCTTGAGCTTGAGGGCGCCCTCGAGCGCGACCGGATACATGTAGCCCCGACCGATGAAGAAGGCGTTCTCGTGTTCGGCGTAGCGGCCGGCGAGTGCCGCGATCGCCTCATTCTGTCGGATCGTCCGCTCGACCAGCTCGGGGATCCGCTCGATCTCGCGCGCGAGGCGCACCCCTTCATCACGTGACAAGCGCCTTCCGCGCCCCAGCTTGAGCGCCATCATCAGCAACACGGCCACCTGACAGGTGAAGGCCTTGGTTGAGGCCACGGAAATCTCGGGACCGGCGTGGAGATACACGCCGCGACCCGTTTCGCGGGCGATGGTGGATCCGACCACGTTGCACAGACCCATGACGAAGGCTCCCTTCTGGTTGGCTTCGCGCACGGCGGCCAGGGTGTCGGCGGTTTCGCCCGACTGGGAAATGGCGACCACGAGGTCGCTGCGGGTGATCAGGGGATTGCGATAGCGGAACTCGGCTGCCTGCTGGACCTCGGCGTGGATGTCGGCGAGGTCCTCGAAGGCATACTCGCCCACCAGTCCGGCGTGCAGCGAGGTGCCGCAGCCGAGCAGCACGGCGCGCTGGATCTCGGCGAGTTCGCGGGCCGAGGTGCCCATGCCCGAAAGCACGGACGAACCCAGATTGAAGTCGAGACGGCCACGAATGGCGTTGCGCAGGGAATCGGGCTGCTCGTGGATCTCCTTGAGCATGAAATGCTCGTAGCCGCCCTTCTCCGCGGCTTCGGCGTCGAATCCGAGCTCGGCGACTTCGCGCGTGACCGGGACCCGGTCGAGGTCGCGGATCTCGACGCCTTCCGCCGTGACCACCGCGATGTCGTTGTCCTCCAGGTAGATCACCTGCCGGGTGTGCGAGATGATGGCGGCGGCATCCGAGCCGATGATGGTCTCGTCGTCGCCGATGCCGATCACGATCGGGCTGCCGCGGCGGGCCGTGATGATGCGGTCGGGCTCGTCGGCCGAAATGGCGGCGATGCCGAAGGTGCCCTCGACCTGGTGGAGTGCGTCGCACACCGCCTGAAACAGGTTTCCCTGGTCGCACGCGCCGATCAGGTGGGCGAGCACTTCGGTGTCGGTTTCCGAAAGAAACTCGTGGCCCTGCGACTCGAGCCGGGCGCGCAGGGCGCGGTAGTTCTCGATGATTCCATTGTGGACCAGGGCGATGCCGCCGCTCCGGTCGAGATGGGGGTGGGCATTGATTTCGGTGGGCGGGCCGTGCGTCGCCCAGCGTGTGTGGGCGATCCCGATGCGCGAATTTTGGAAGCGGTCTTCCGGCCATTCGGAGCGGGCCTTCTCGTCGAGTGACGCGACCTTGCCCGCGGCCTTGCTGACGATCAACGAGCCGTTTTCGAGCACCGCCATTCCGGCCGAGTCGTAGCCGCGATACTCGAGGCGGCGCAGGCCGCGGACCAGCGCCTCGGGGGCCGATGATTTTCCGATGTAACCGACGATGCCGCACATGCTGAAGTTCCAAGTAAGAAGTTCGAAGTTCCAAGCAAGAGTCCTGCGCGCCCGGAGATCAGGCATGCACGTCGCGGCGGACGATCTCGCCGGGCAGGGTGGAGGTGCCGGGGAAGAGTTTCCGGCCGGGGTAGATGGAGGTGTTGATGCCGGTATGCACGCCGTCGCCCACGATGCAGCCGAATTTCCGGCGTCCGGTATCGACGAGGGTTTCGCCGACCATCGTGCGGTGGTTCCTGCCGTCGTGGCGGAGGTTGGAGGTCATGGTGCCGGCTCCGAAATTGACCTTCTCGCCGAGCACCGAGTCTCCGACGTAGGACAGGTGGCCGACATTGGTGTGGGAAAGCAGGATGGAGTTCTTGATCTCGACGGCGTTGCCCACGTGGCAGTGGTCGCCGATGGACGTATTGCCACGAAGATAGCAGTTGGGGCCGATCTTGCAGTTCGCGCCGATGACCACGTTGCCCTCGATGACCACTCCGGGAAGCAGCTTGGTCCCCTCGCCGATGCGGACGCAGCCGTCGATGGAGACCAAGGGGCTCAGGTCAGCCGGGATCCAGCTTTCGGCGAGGAGTGAGACGTGGAGTTCGTTGGCACGGAGCAGGTCCCACGGGTGCCGGATGACGAAGGAATTCGATGCCTGAAGGGCCGGGCCCGAGGCAGGGCTTTCACTGAACCAGGCGAGAGGAAGCCCGGATTCGTCGATGAGGGATCCTTCGCCTTGATCGGCCAGGGCCGCCAGATCCCGAGCGTCGATCCACGCCTCCGGATGAATGGAGCAGTCCTTGGGGAGGGTCGCGTGATGGTCGCGCAGCGGGATATTGCCGATGGGAAAGTCGCGGATGGATCGTGTGTCGAAGACGGGCATGGTTTCAGGAGGTGGGATTTCCGGGGATGCTTGCTCGATGCAATGGAAGGGAGGGAACGATGAAACCGGTCATGCCGCGGTGGCCGTGGCCGGGCCTTCCAGGCCCGTCGCCGCATCCAGTTCGAGGAATGGCGACGGGGCTGGAAGCCCCGGCCACATCCGCTGTCGCCGTTCCAAGACTCCAACCCATGAGCGCCGGTGAAACCCGTTGCGACAATCATGCACTTCCATCCCATTCATCATGCGAAACATCTCGGTGGAGCAGTTTTTGGCTGTGGCTCAGGCGGCTCCAAGTTCGTTCTGCACGGCGCGGATGAAGCGGCCGGTCCATTCCTCGACCACCTTTTCCTCCCGGTGCTCGACCAGAATCCGGATCTTGTTCTCGGTGCCCGAGTAGCGGATCAACTGCCGCCCGGAGTTGCCAAAGGCAGCCTCGGCATCGGCGATGGTCCTGGATAATTCCGGCAGCGTTTCCAAGGGAGGCTTCGAACTCACCGGGAGATTCACGAGTTTCTGCGGGAACTCGGTCATGCAGTTTGCCAGTTCGGCCAGTGTCGCGTCCCGACGCTTCATCATGGCGAGCACCTGCAGGGCCGAGAGGATGCCGTCGCCGGTGGTGGCATGGTCGGCGAAGATCAGGTGCCCGGAGTTCTCGCCTCCAAAGGAATGGTTGTTGGCACGAAGCGCCTCGATCACGTTTCGATCCCCGACCGCGGTCGTCAGCACCTTGATTCCGTGCTGTTTCATGGCGTCGTGGAGGCCCAGGTTGCTCATCACGGTGACCGCGATGGTGTTGCCGCGGAGGCGGCCCTGTTCCTTGAGGGCGAGGGCGCTGAGCGCGAGGATGCGGTCGCCCGAGACCGGCGTGCCGCTGGCATCGGTGAAGATCACGCGGTCGGCGTCGCCATCGAAGGAGATGCCCAGGTCGGCGCCGTGGGCCCGGACGAGTTCGCCGGCGTGCTCGGGATGGAGCGCACCGCAGTCGTCGTTGATGTTCAGGCCATCCGGGGTGCAGCCGGTCTTGATGACCTCGGCACCCAGTTCACGGAAAATGAGCGGGGCAATGAACCAGGCGGCCCCGTTTCCGCAGTCGACCACGATCTTCAGTCCGTGCAGCGGGATGTTGTCCGCCGTCTGCTTGGCATACTCGATGTAGCGCCCGCGGGCATCGTCGATGCGGTAGGCCTTGCCGATCTCGGAGGGGGGGACGGTGTGGGTCTCGCCCTCCTCGCCCAGAATGTGACCCTCGATCTTCGCTTCGAGTTCGTCGTTCAGCTTGAAGCCATCCGGCCCGAAGATCTTGAGGCCGTTGTCCTCGAAGGGGTTGTGGGAGGCGGTGAGCATGATGCCGGCGGCACAGCCCATCGACTTGGTCAGGTGGGCGATCGCCGGGGTGGGGAGGGGGCCGGGCAGATAAACATCCATGCCCGAGGAAACGAGGCCGGCGGTGAGCGCGGTCTCCAACATGTAGCCGGAGATCCGGGTGTCCTTGCCGACCACCACCCGGTTGCGGCGGGGGTCGCTGTTGCGGAGGACCGTGGCGACCGCCTGACCGACACTGAGCGACACCTCAGGGGTGATCGGGAATTCATTGGCCCGGCCACGAATGCCGTCCGTTCCGAAAAGCTTCATGGATATGAGAGTGTTCACAAAGAAGTGAACAATCAACTCAAAAAGGGGTTCAGGAGGAGGTCGTAAAAGGTGCTTGAGTGATTTTGTTCACAAAGAAGTGAACATTCAAGCCACCCGGACAGGGACAGAGCGCGTGATGCCATCGACCTCCCCCGAATTGATGAACAGCCGCCGCACATCCCGTCGCGAAGAGGCGGCGGGCCGCCGCCACCACGGCCTGCGGCGGGCCGCCGCAGCCACTTTGAGCCCTGCGCTTCACTTGCGCGGGCGGGTGAGGCCGGCCCGGCGCCTGAGGTTCATGATGTTGCCCAGCGAGCGGCCGTGGCCCTCGGCGAGGTCGGTGGCGGGGGTGCCGGCCTTGAGCTCGGCGATGAAGGCTAAATACCCTTATTGCTCACTTTTGCATTGCGGCGTCCTGGCTCCGTGGGCAGATTGCCCGGTGTGATCTTCAGCGAATCGCCCTCGTTCACGAAGGCCGTGCAGCAAATCCTCCGCGAGCAGGATTATTTCGAACTGCAAGACCTCCTGATCGACAGGCCGGATGCGGGCGATCTGATTCCGGGTTCCAGGGGCTTGCGGAAAATCCGTGTGGCCACCGGCGGGAAGGGCAAACGAGGCGGTTCGCGCGTGATCTACTATTGGTATGTGGAGCCGGAGAAAATCCAGTTCTGCCGAATCTACGAGAAATCGGATCAATCCAATCTCTCCAAGACCGAAATTCAGCAAATCCAAACCGAACTGGACCCATGAAAAAGCGTGAAATCGAAACCCTCGAGCGTGAAGCCCTGGCCATGGAGCGCGGGGAAATCCAAGCGGGCCGCGTCTGGAAGGTCACCAAGCGCCCGGATGGCAGCGTGGAGCGCAAGGCCCTCGACCCGGAAGCATACCGGACCTCCCAGGCCCGCGCGTGGGAAGCGAAAACCGAGGCCGCCAGGATCCGCCGGGAAATCAACCTCACCCAGGAAGCGTTCGCCCGCATGCTCGGCGTTTCCCTGGGCACGGTTCGCAAATGGGAACGGGGAACCATCCGGCCGAGCGGTGCCGCCCGTACGCTCCTGAAGATCGCCGCCAAACATCCTGCCATCGTCCGTGAGGCGTCGTCGTCGTGAAATCTGACGGGATCAGCCGCCGATGTGCGCCCCGGCGATGAGGTGGGCGGGGGCGGATGAGCAGCCGTGCCGGTTTCATCACCGCTGGTCCTGGTGCCCCGTCAGCCCGCTGGAGGGAACTCGCAGGGGATCGCGCGGCGCCCCAGGCGGCGGTAGGTGGCGAAGTCGTTGCGATCCACCGTCCAGATGCGGCATCTCGGATGCCGCTCGCTCATGCGGACCAGACAGGCGTCGGCGAGATCCATCGGACGATCGGCATATTTGGCTGCCAACGACGCGAGGTGCGATGCTTCCTCGTCGAGCGAGAAATCGGGATCGAGGATCAGGTCCCCGCGGGTCACGAGTTTCAGCACCGCGACCGGGTCGGGGCAGAAACTCGCCGCTTCGGTGAGGACCGGATCGCAGGTGAGGAAGGGCGCATGCTTGCGGAAGGCCTCTTGGGCCCACGCATGAAACGGATCGTTGCGGAACAGCAGCGCGACGATCAGCCCGGTGTCGGCGATCTCCTTCACCGCCGTCGGCGCAGGCGTGCGCGGGCTTCATCGTTGGTGGCCGCCTTGCCGGTGCCCTCGTAGATGCCCGCCAAGTCGGATGATGCGAAGCCCGGACCGGACGGCTCGTCACCGGCGGCGAGGTCTTCTTCGATGAGCGTGCGCACATACTTTGCCCGATCCAGCCCAAGCCGAGCCGCCCGTGCCTCTGCCTTCTCAAGCAGCGCCGGGTCGATCCGGACTGTCAAAACCTTTGTCATACAAAAACGAATACATGTTCTCGCGGGTGGCGTCAAGGTGCGGGTGGTTCGGCCGGAAAGGGGTGAGAAATAGGGCACTTGTCCGGGATGGATGAAGATCGACAGCCGCCTTCGCTCTGTGAGCTTCGGAGTGCCAGGGGAGTGTCCGTCATCCCTTCACCTGCGTGGGCGGGTGAGGCCAGCCTGGCGCTTGAGGTTCATGATGGTGCCGAGCGAACGGCCGTGGCGCTCGGCGAGTGCGGTGGCCGGGGTGCCGGACTTCAGTGCGGCGAGGATCTCGTCCTTCTCAGCAGGCGTCAGCCGGGTGCGGCGGGTGGCGGACGATGCGGCCTTGGGGGAGGCTCCGCGGCGTTTGCGCAGCAACTCGGCAAGGGTGATGTCGATCCCGAGTTCCTGGAGGTCCCTGACCTTGGCTTGCAGGTCCGCCGCCTCGCGCAGGGCCCGCTCCGCTCCTTCGCGGGCGATTTGCAGGAGTTCTTCACCAGGTTCGAGGCCCGTGGGGAACTGGATCGTCAATTCATGCGTCGTTGACATGGGAAGAGGATGTCAGAACCGGGGATATTGACAATCCAGAGCTTATCAAAAAGTCCCGGATGGAAATCGAAATCACCCCACGCCTGGAACCCGGAGCACGGAAGGAAACCTGCGGAATCTGGGGCCTACGCGGCTCGTATCCCGCTCCCCTTGCTCACGGAAGGAAACGCGGAGCGAAATTCACGTCGTCGTCGCATAGCGAGTCCTAGTCCACCAATTCCTACTAGTAATGCAGATGATGGTTCAGGAATGTTCGCCAATTCAAACATTGGTGTATCTCCACCATATTGTAATCCACCTTCAATTCCTCGAAAACCATTAGTATATGTTGTGCCTGTTGGTTGGAGGAGTTCGGTGAAGTCTGTGACACCGTTATCGTTGAAGTCGAGCATGTTGCCAAAGTTGAAAGTGAGTGCCATCATGTCGTTATTTGCGACGGCAGAGTTCCATTGATCGTATGATAGACCTGGGATT
Source organism: Haloferula sp. A504 (assembly GCF_044385805.1). Taxonomy (NCBI): domain Bacteria; kingdom Pseudomonadati; phylum Verrucomicrobiota; class Verrucomicrobiia; order Verrucomicrobiales; family Verrucomicrobiaceae; genus Haloferula; species Haloferula sp. A504. Next base: position 9,271 of record NZ_JBISBU010000036.1, on the reverse strand, counting down.
CCATTAATATGGGCCAAAGTAACCTTCCCAGTTGCAATATCATATGCAGAAGTCCATCCATTATTAACTTCACCAGTTGGATTTGAACGAATTGTAGTTCCGATATTACTTGCGATATCATTTAATCCGAGTCCAGCATATGTAGGATTATTATCTTTAATTGCTTGCAGTAGATTACCATAAGTTCCAACAAGATCAAAAGTTGCTGAATTATAGATTGCATTATCATTATTTGTAATGTATGTATCGATATTGGTTGAGCCCGCACTCTGAAAAGCGCTACTCGCAACAGTAGCTCCTTTAGATGATCCTGCTGCCATTAATCCTGCAATTCCTGCTGCTAACAATGCTTTATTTTTCATGATGCGATGCCAAAAACATCGGTTTTTGACATGGCATGGGCGGTGAGCTTCAGGCAGTGCCTGGGTCGAGAGGGTCGGTCGCTCGACGCCGCGCCAGACGGAAGTGGAGAGTTCTTGGCGACCCAGCGTGTCCTTGCGGCCGCGAAGGCGGAACCAGGTCGTCCAGCGGCCGGGAGCGCCGGTGATTCGCCAGACGGTGATGCGGCGCTTGGCCAGGGTGCGGATGACCTCGGCCCGGGTGCGGCAGGGGAAGGTCTCGGAGAAGAGGCGGATCCGGCGCTGCGGACCGCCGAAGGCAGGGGCGAAGTGCATGGAATGAAGGAAACCGGAAATGCAGGCACCCGCCAAGCTCGCAGTCCGCAACGCGGCCTGCCGGAAAAGAGGAGAACCCGACAAGGCCCGCGTGAGATCCCGCTGAATGAAATCGTGGTAAGAAGAGTCGAAGGTCATTGCCATGAGAGGCAGCGCTTCGGTCCTCCATGATGGCAACCGCCCACCACATGGCACCCCTGCCGGGGTGCGGCTTCGGGATGAGACCGCGATCCGGTGGTGTCGCTCGTGCCTCGCTCAACCACCGGCTACCGGAATGCGACGCCTCCGGCGTCGGGATCGGGGCCGGAGGCGAGCGTGGGGAGGAGAAGCAAGATGAAGTTTTTGACAGCGACGAGGTTCGATCGGGCTTCCGCTGCGGGATGGGAAGGGTCTTCTGTCAGGGGATGCATGCCGGAGGCTTTGGAGTGCGGAGGCTTGCCTCCGCTTTGCGAATCACCCTTCAACCATGACGAAGCCGGGCCACAGCAGGCGTGTCGGTCGCGGCGGGTGGTTCGACGAGGAGGATTTCTATGGGTTTGCGGTGGGGTGAACTGAAGAGGCGGCGGGCCGCCGCCTCCACGGCCTGCGGCGGGCCGCCGCAGCCACTACCGCCCGGCGGCCTGGGCGGCGGTGAGGGCGATGGTGTAGATGATGTCATCGACCAGCGCGCCGCGGGAGAGGTCGTTGACCGGCTTTCGCAGTCCCTGGAGCATCGGGCCGATGGAGACGACCTTGGCCGAGCGCTGGACCGCCTTGTAGGTGGTGTTGCCGGTGTTGAGGTCGGGGAAGATGAAGACGGTGGCGTTTCCGGCGACGGGGCTGTCGGGGGCCTTGCTTTTCGCGATCTCGGGAATGGCGGCGGCGTCGTACTGCAAGGGGCCGTCGATGAGCAGGTCGGGCCGCAGCTGACGGGCAAGGCGGGTGGCGGTCCGGACCTTTTCCACCTCGGCGCCGCCGGCGGATTCACCGGTGCTGTAGCTGATCATGGCGACGCGCGGCGTGATGCCGAAGGTCTCGGCGCTCTCGGCACTGCGCAGCGCGATGTCGGCGAGGGTTTCGGCGTCGGGATTGGCGTTCACTGCGCAGTCGCCGTAAACGAGGACCTGGTCGGGGAGGCACATGAAGAAGACCGAGGAGACGACCTTGGCCTCCGGTGCGGTGCGGATGAGCTGGAGGGCGGGGCGGATGGTCGAGGCGGTCGAGTGGACCGCGCCTGCGACCATGCCGTCGGCCTCGTCGAGGGCGAGCATCACGGTGGCGAGGTAGACGTTGTCCTCGAGCAACTCGGCGGCCATCGCCTCGGTGAGGCCCTTGTGGCGGCGCATCTCGGCCAGCGGCGTGACGTAGCGCTGGCGGATGTCGGCAGGATTGAGGATTTCGATTTCCGGCGGAATCTCGACCCCGGCAGCCTTGGCGCGGATCTCCTCCGGGTCGCCGATGAGGACGCAGCGGGCGATGCCCCGCTGGTGGCAGCTGACGGCGGCGGCGATGGTGCGGGGTTCGTCGCCTTCGGGAAGGAGGATGCGCTTGTTGGCGGCGCGGGCGCTTTCGGCCAGCCGGAAGCGGAAGGCGGGTGGCGAAAGCTGGGCTTCGAGTTGCTGGTCGATGCCTTCCTTGATCAGCCATTCGCAGTCCAGGTGGCGGGCGATGAAGTCGAGGGTGGCGTCGAGCCGTTCCTGGTCATCGGTGGGGATTTCGGTATTGAGCTGGCCGACGGCAGTGACGACCCGGTAGCTGCTGCCGGCGGCGAGGAGCACCGGGAGGCCGGATTCGGCGGCGGGGGTGCAGAGTTCGCGCACCGAAGGATCCGGAGTGATCGTGTCGGCTCCAGTGAGGACGAGTCCGGCGAGTGGGATGCCCTTGATCGCGGCGAGCGAGGTCGCCATGAGCACGTCGTCGCGGTCGGCCGGGGTGAGCAGCAGCGCGCCGGCGGTGAAGGTGTCGTGCAGGTTCGGCACGGTGCGGGCGACCATCTTGACCGAGGTGACGCGGCGGCTGGCGATCTCGCCGGCGGTGGCGATCCGGGCCCCGAGGTGGCGGGCGATGTCGAGGGTGCGGCAGTGGAGCAGTGCCGGGTTGCGCGGGACGCAACCGAGGAGTTGCAAGGTCCCACTGCGAAAGTCCGGCACCCGTTCCCGGAAATCCTTGAGGGCGCTTTTCCACTCCTCGCGGGTCGGGCCGCAGGTTTCCGGTGAGACCTTGTTGAGGATGCAGCCGACCACGCGCCGGGTGCGGACCCCTCCGTAGCTTGAACTGGCTGCCTGGAGGCGGTGTTCGAGGGCCTTGGTGTCTGAGTCGGTGAAGGCATCGACGAGGACCACACGGGCGTCGAGGCTGCGGGCGATGGCCTGGTTGAGCCGTGCCGAGGCGAGGTCGGCCTGATTGACGATGAGTCCTTCGACGACCGCGACATCGGCTTCGCGGGTCGAGTGCTCGAAGACCTCGATGATGCGCTCCATCAGTTCCTGGAGCTTGCCCTCGTGGAGCCATTCGGCGGCCTCGGGGTAGGGGATGGGTTCGACGGGGCGGATGCCGAGGGCGCTCTCGGCGTAGGCGGCGGAACGTTCTCCCTCGGAGGGATCGGCGCGTTGCTGGGCGATCGGCTTGACGAAGGCGACCGACACGCCGCGGCGTTGGAGTGCGCGGCCGAGGCCGAGCGAGACGGTGGTGAGGCCGACGTCGATCGAAGAAGGCGAGAGGAAGAAAGCAGGTTTCATGCGGTGGAATCGAGAAGGTTCCGGGTCTCGCGGGCGATCATGCGCTCCTCGTCGGTGGGGACGACAAGGACGGAAAGCGGGGAGTCGTCGGTGGTGATCCGGCAGCGGCTGTCGCGGCCGTGGCGGGCATTGCGGCCGTCATCGAGCCGGGGCGAGAGAACCGCGAGGTGGTCGAGCACGCGGGCGCGGACGGGTGCGGCGTGTTCGCCGATGCCCCCGGCGAGGACGAGGGCGTCGATCCGGCCGAGTCCTGCGGCGAGACCCAGCAGGGAGCGGGCCGCCCGGTAGCAGAAGATCTCGAAGGCGAGCCGGCAGTCGGCGTCGCCCGCCCCGGCGGCTTCGGTGATCTCGCGCATGTCGTGCGAGCGGCCGGAGATGCCCAGCAGCCCGCTTTGCCGCTGCAAGCGGTCGAGCACTTCGGCGGCGGTCATTTCCGTGCGCGCGACGAGGAAGCCGATCACGTTGGGATCGATGTCGCCGCTGCGGGTGCCCATGACCATGCCTTCGAGAGGAGTGAGGCCCATGCTGGTGTCGACGCCGTGTCCATTGCGCACGGCGGCGGCGCTGCAGCCGTTGCCGAGGTGGGCGGCGAGAAGCTGAAGCTCGGCGACGGGGCGGTCGAGCAGGTCGGCGGCCTCGGCGACCAGATACTGGTAGCTGATGCCGTGGAAGCCGTAGCGGCGGATGCGGTGTTCCTCGTACCAGTCGCGGGGCACCGCGTAGCGATACGCGTGGGCCGGCATGGTCTGGTGGAAGGCGGTGTCGAAGACGGCGGCCTGGGGAAGGTCGGGCATCAGCCGCGAGACCGCCTCGATCGCGCGGATGGAGGGTGGGTTGTGGAGCGGGGCGAGCTCGGCGCAGGCGCGGATGCCGTCGAGCACGTCGCCGGTGATCAGGGTCGCCCCGGAGAACCGTTCGCCGCCGTGGACGACGCGGTGGCCGCAGGCGCGGATCGGCAGCGGGTCCCCGAGTTCGGCAGCGAGGGTGTCGAGCACGGCACGCAAACCGGAGTCGTGGTCGGCGTCGGGCAGGTCGAGGTGGCGATGGCGGGTTCCGACGCGGATCGATGCCCGGGCGGCCGGGGTGCCGAGCGACTCGAGGAGGACGGTGGCCACCGGTTCCGCCTCCGCCTTCTCCCGGATGGCGAGCTTGAGGGACGAACTGCCGGCGTTGACGACCAGGATCTTTTCGGATTTCGCCATGTCTTTGAGAGCCAAGCAGATCGTGGACGCATTGCTCCGCAAATCAACCGGGAGTTCGGGCAGCGCTTCGGGCGGGCTGGGCGATTTTTCTCGCGCCACCGGCCACAGCGCGGAGAGTCGCGGGCATGCAGAGAGTCGCCGTGATCAACGTCGTCGGCCTGTCGGAGTCCCTGCTCGGTCCCGCAATGCCCCGGTTGACGGCCTTCGCCGGGCGGGCGGGCCGGTCTTCGTTCCGACCTGCATTTCCTGCGGTGACGTGCACGGCGCAGTCGTCGATGTTGACGGGGACCTGTCCCCGCGAGCACGGGATCGTCGGCAATGGCTGGTATGACCGGGAGTCGGCGGAAGTCCGGTTCTGGAAGCAGAGCAACCACCTGGTCCACGGACGCAAGGTGTGGGACGAACTCCGGGAGCGTCTGCCGGGCTTCACCTGCGCGAAGCTTTTCTGGTGGTACAACATGTACTCGTCGGCGGATTTCACCATGACGCCGCGGCCGCTCTATCCGGCGGATGGAAGAAAGGTCTTCGACATTCACACCCAGCCGATGGCTTGGCGCGGGCAGGTGAAGGCGGATCTCGGCGAGTTTCCGTTTCCGTCGTTCTGGGGTCCGGCTGCGGGAATTGCCTGTTCGGAGTGGATTGCGGCGGCAGCGCGCTGGACCGAGGAGCGCGAGTCGCCGACCCTGAGTCTCGTCTATCTTCCGCACCTCGACTACGGCCTGCAGAAGTTCGGTCCGGGGGCGGCGGAGATGACGGCGGAACTCGGGGCGATCGACCGGGTTGCGGGAGATCTGATCGACTACTACGAGTCTCGTAAGGTGAGGCCGGTCGTGGTCTCCGAATACGGCATTTCACCGGTCAGCCGGCCGATCCACCTCAATCGATTGTTCCGTGAGCAGGGCTGGATCCAGGTCAAGGAGGAGCTGGGCCGGGAAACCCTCGATGCCGGAGGGTGCCGGGTGTTTGCGGTGGCGGATCATCAGGTGGCGCACGTTTATTTGCGGGATCCGTCCATGTTGGGCCGGGTCCGGGCGTTTCTCGACGAGGTCCCCGGCGTCGCGGAGGTCCGCGCGGCGGCCGAAATGTGGGGCAGTGGAGTCGGTGCGCAGCGGGCGGGGGATCTCGTGGTGGTGGCGGAGGCCGACGCCTGGTTCACCTACTATTACTGGGAGGATGATGCGAAGGCGCCGGACTTCGCACGGACCGTGGATATCCACCGCAAGCCGGGCTATGATCCGGTGGAATTGTTCATCGATCCGGCGCTGCGTTTCCCGAAGTGGGAGATCGCGAAGTTTCTCGGCAGGAAAAAGCTCGGTCTGCGCGGGTTGCTGGAGGTCGTGCCGCTGGATGCCGGCCTGGTGAAGGGCTCGCACGGACGGGATGTCGTGCCCGAGGGCGAGCGTCCGGTGGTGTTAGGGGGAAGCGGTGACGTCCGGAGCGCCGAGTATCTCTATGGGGAGATCGTCAACGCGGTGATGGCTTGAGTGGCGCAAAGCTCCTGCTTTGCGAGGGATGGGCAAGGCTTTGTCTTGCCTCCGCGCAGGGAAGAAGACGCCGACATTCCTTCCCACGACCAAGCGAAGCTTGGTCGATCTCTCGCAAAGCAGGAGCTTTGCGCCACTTTCTCAAAGCGCCTCGACGCTCCGTTTCCTTCTCTCGAAGAGCAGCGTCTCGGTATATCCGGCTGCTTTGGCGATTTCCACGGCGGCCGGGAAGTCGCGGGCCACTTCCGCGGGGGTGTGGGCGTCCGAACTAATGACCAGCGGGATGCCGGCCTCCCGGGCGAGTTCGAGGAAGCGGGGTGACGGGTAGGCTTCGGTGCAGGGTTTGTGCCTGCCGGCGGTGTTGAGCTCGATGGCACATCCCGACGCGGCGATCGCGTCGATCGCCGGCTCATGGAAACGGTCGAGATCGCCGGAGGGGCCGGGCGAGAACTTCTTGATGAGATCCGGGTGCCCGAGGATGTCGAACAGCCCGCTTGCCGCCATGGCGGCGTAGGTTCTCCAGTAGCGGGTCCACGCGACCTCCAGGTCTTCGTCCGCCCAGCGCCCGATCCACTTCGGGTTGTCGAAATCCCAGTCGTCGAGGTAGTGGACCGAGCCGATCAGGTAGTCCCACTCGTGGCGGGTGGCGAGATCGGCGATCCACTCTTCGCAGCCGGGGAGCCAGTCGCACTCGAGGCCGGCCCTCACCGGGATCCGGTCGCCGGCGTGCTGGCGGGCGCGGTCGATCCACTCGAGGTAGTCCGGCAGTTCCGCTTCGCTCATCCGCCAGTCGTCGAAGGGCTCCGGGCGTGCCGGGGCGTGGTCGGAAACGCCGTATTCGGTGAGCCCCGCGGCGATGGCGGCATCGATGTAGGCTTCCGGCGCCCCTTCGGCGTGGCGGCAGAGGGGGGTGTGGGTGTGATAGTCGGCGGGCACGGGTTTCGGGTTGCGGCAAGTTAGGCAGTCCGTAATGTTTGCGCGGGCGCGGTGGAATGGCTGCGTCGAGTTTCTGATGAATGACGCGACAAGCCAAGCTGCATCCCGGTTCATTGAACCGCTGATCGAGAAGCTGAGACGTCATCCGAAGCGGGTTGTCTTCACCGAGGGTGAGGATCTCCGGATTCTGCGGGTGGCCGAGCGTCTCGTGGCGGAGCAGGCCGTCGTGCCTATCCTGCTCGGCGACCGGGCGCGGATCCTTGGGATGGCCTCCGACGAGGGCATCAACATGCGCTTCGTGAAGGTGATCAACCCGGCGTCGTCCTCGGACTTCGACCTGTTCCGCGCGCGCCTGGAAAAGACCGCGCGCTACCGGGGACGTTCGCCCTCGGCGGTCGCGGAGCTTGTCGGCAGGCCCCACTACTTCGGGGCGATGATGACGCAGTACGGTCAGGCGGACGCGCTGGTGGGTGGCAACCTGGCGATGCCCTCGACCTTGTTCCGGGCGGTCATCCATGCCATCAAGCCGATGCCTTCGATCCCGAAACTTTTCGGCGTGACGGCGCTGTCTGCGCCCCATCTCGAGCATTTTGGGGGCAACGGCGTGCTTTTTCTGGCGGACACGGGTCTGGTGCCGGATCCATCGGTGGAGGAGCTGGCGACCATTGCGGTCGAAACCGGAAAACTGGCACGCCATTTTCTCGGCCGGGCGCCGCGGGTTGCGCTGCTGAGTCATTCCACCAAGGGTTCGGCGGTCACCGAGCCGGCCCGGAGGGTTGCCGCCGCCGCGGTGCTCGCCCGCGAGAAGGCCTCCGCGGAGGCTTTGGATTTCCGGATCGAGGGCGAGCTGCAGGCGGATGTGGCGCTCGATCCGGCCGCTTGCGAGGTGAAGCTTCCGGGTAATCGCTTCAAGTCGGCCGATGTCCTCGTGTTTCCGAGTCTCGATGCGGCGCACATTTCGATGAAGCTGCTGCAGCATTGCGCCGGGGCGCAGAACTTCGGTCAGTTTCTCGTCGGGATGGCCCGGCCGCTGGCGCAGGTGCCCCGGACCGCTTCCGAGGATACCCTTTACGGAACCGCCGCCGCGGTGGCGGTCGAGGCGATCAAGGCGCACGAACTCTATCCAGACGGCGAGGTGTCCTGAGCAAGGTGCCGTGCCTGCCGGTTTCAGACCGTGGTGCTGAAGCTTGCAACCAATTGGTCGAACAAGTCGGCGTCTTCATCCTGCTCGAGCGCCGAGTAGCACAACGCCAGCTCCTCGACGACCCGAAGCAGCAGTTCTCCCGGGCTGATGGGGCGTCCGCAGCGGATGCGGACCTCATCCGGGTGGCGGCTGATCCGGTGGAGAAGATCCTCCCGATCGATTTCCCGACCGTGCGAGGCGGGGTCATGGACCGTGCCTCCCTGCGCATCTTCGCAGACCAGCAGGAGGGTCGCGGGAAGATTGATTCCCGAGATCGCGGCACCGAGACGGCGGGCCACCAGCAGGGTCACCGCGCCGCATCCCACGGCGTTCGACGGGTGGCCGCTCGCCGCCGCCGCCAGATCGAGATGGGCGGGCTGCAGCTCGTCAATCGAGTCGCAGCGAAGCGTGCCCCCGGCAAGCAGATGTTGAAGGAGACCGACGGCTCCTCCGCGGAGAAAGGCGGGTTCGGATTCCTCCGCCAGGAGATCGAGCGCATCCACGAGCGGCTGGCGCAGGGTCACGCCGTCGTGAAGGAAATCCGAGATCACGCGCAGCATGGACTCGCTGTGATCCCAGTCCTCGTGCAGGCAGGCGAGGCCCTGGCCGGGGATGATCCACTCACGGCGAAGCCGGGCCCGCCTCGCGGGCCGGAGGAGATCGGACAAAAGATGCAGGTGATCCGCGCGGAGCGGGCCTTCGATCTCTCCGATGAGTTCGCTCACATCGCCGTCGAACGAGCCGAGAGCGGTGGCCACCGATTGCCGGACCTCCGGGGTTTCGTCGTCGAGGAGGCGGAGCAGGGTCGCGAAATCGGCAGTGGGCGACGGTCCAGGCATGGGGCGGGGTGAGGGCCGGGAAAGGATGGTGCGCGATACTGGGATCGAACCAGTGACCCCCTCCGTGTCAGGGAGGTGCTCTACCGCTGAGCTAACCGCGCATTTGGCCGGGCGAAACGGAGTCGGCCTGGGCACCCTCCGTCGCGGCGCGGGAGACTACGGAAGCGGTGGCCGTGCATGCAACCGCTTTTTTGTTCTCGGAGTCACCCGGTTTGAAAAGGCAGGGGGGTGGAGGG
>NZ_JBISBU010000035.1:0-55756 GCF_044385805.1 Haloferula sp. A504 | reverse complement strand
ACCGCTGACTGGACAGCCGGATGCGGGAGATCCGCACGTCCGGTTCGAAGGGAGGGGCGGCGCAAGCCAATGCGCCGTCCCTACCCCTATCTTTCCTCCTCCGTCAGCTGTAGACCTGTTCGTAGTACTCGTCGGCCATGCGGTCGGAGTCGAAGAAGGGGACGACCTCGCCCATGCTGTTGAGCACGAGCTGGCTCCACTCGGCGGGACGCTCGTAGTACATCGGCAACGCCTTGTTCTGGAGGATGTCGAGGATGCCGATGCGGTCGTGCTCGTCGCGATCGTGATCCGAAAGCCCGGGGTCGGCCGGCGGGACGATGAAGGAATTGTGGCCGTCCTTGGCGAACTCGCAGACCCAGCCGTCGAAGGTCGAGAGATTGATCGCGGCATTCATCGCGGCGGTCATGCCGGAGGTGCCGGAGGCCTCGCGGGTGACGACCGGATTGTTGAGCCAGATGTCGGCACCGTATTTCACCATCCGCGACAGCTCGAGCTCGTAGCCGACGAGCACCGAGGCATTCGGGAAGTCGCTGGTGAGGCGGACGAGGTGGTTGAAGGTGTCGATCGCGCCGTAGTCGAAGGGGTAGGGCTTGCCGGCCCAGATGATCTGGATGGGATGATCTTCCGAGGCGAGCAGCTTGCGGAAGGCCTTCATGTCGCGGGTGATCAGTTCGGCCCGCTTGTAGCCGGCGAAACGGCGGGCCCAGACGACCGTCAGCACCTTGGGGTCGAAGAGCTTTCCGGTCTGGTCGGCCACCATGCGGAAGAGCTGCTCCTTGAGCTCGCGCTTGCGGTCGGTGAGGAACCCGACGTCGCCCGTCGCGCGGGCCCGCTCAAGTCCGCGGTCCTTCCAGTAGCGGGCGTTCTGGGCGTTGGTGATGTGGCCGATCGGGCAGATGCCCTCGTGGTGGTCCCACATCTTGCGCGAGACCTCGCCGTGGAGTTTCGAGACGCCATTGGCCTTGTGGCTGAGCCGAAGTGCGGCCAGCGAGTGATTGAAGACGTTGTCGTCGCCGACACCGGCGGCTTCGCGAACGAGAGCCTCGTCGAGGTCGCCGAAGAAACCGGCCTTCTTGAGCAGCCCGAAGTCGTGCTTCTCGTTGCCGGCCTCCTCCGGGGTGTGGGTGGTGAAGACGAAACGCTTGCGGACTTCCTCGGGATCGGTGCCGTGGCTTTCCATCACGCGGAAGGCGGCGGAAAGCGCGTGGGCCTCGTTGAGGTGGTAGACCTCGGGGTCGACCTTCAATTCCTCGAGCAGGCGGACACCGCCGATGCCGAGCACCATGTACTGGGCGATCCGGCGGCCCGGGTCGTTGTCGTAGAGGCGCTGGGTGATCTGGCGGTCGTCGTGGTTGTTCTCCTCGACATCGGTGGTGAGGAAGAACATCGGGACGGTGCCGAAGACCTCCGAGGGCAGGAAGTGGGCGCCGACCCAGACCTGCTTGCCGTAGATCGGGATCTGGAAGCGGATGCCGGTGTCCTGCAGGAAGGCGTATTCCTTGCGCCGGAACTGCACCGCCATTTCGCGGCCCTCGCCGCGGGTTTGGTTGTAGTAGCCGCAGGTCCAGTAGATGCCGATGCCGAGCAGGTTCTGCTGCAGCGCCGCGGCGGACCGCATGTGCGAGCCGGCGAGGAAGCCGAGGCCGCCGGAGTAGATCTTGAAGGACTGGTCGATGCCGAACTCGCAGCAGAAATAGACCGCGCTCTTCGCGTATTTCGGATCGATTTCGTAGGGGTGCGTGTAGGGGTCGGGAAGGAAGGATTCAGCCATGGTGGGGTGGGGTCGTGAAAGTGGGTGCCGGGAAATGTCCGGACGGGCGAGAACGTTGGAGGAAAAGTCGGGTTTGTGAATCGCGAAGCGCGTTTTTGCGTGAGATTGCGGCACGTGGAGTGCCAGCCTGTGCAAATTCTGCGCCTGGCGGCCGGGGGAGGGATGGATTCAGCGGCGGGATGAGCGGAGCCGGTCGACCGGCTGCTCGATCCAGCGCCACGACGCCCAGGCCAGCCCCCATGACCCCAGCGTGAAGGCAAGCAGGCGGATGGCGGTGCCGGGCGGGCCGTTGATTTCCCAAAGCTGCGGCAGGACCCAGCCGAGGGCGAGGGGGACGAGATTGTGAAGGAGGTAGAGCGAGTAGCTGATTTTGGCGAGGTGCTGGAGCGGCTTCGATGAGAGCACCCGGGCCAAGGCATCGGGCAGGCCGGCGAGCGACGCGGCGATCAGGCCGAGCATGGCGAAGGTCAGGAAGGTCTGCTGGAAATGCCGCAGGCCGGGGATCGGGTGGCCCCGGTTGTCGAAGGCGTAGAGGACGATGTAGGCGGCGAGCGCGATCCAGACGGGAAGGCGCAGGCGCTTGTCGGCGGGATCGAGTCCTCGGTGCATCGCCAGCGCGAGCAGCGAGCCGCCGCCGAGGAAATCGAGGGCGGAGGTGGTGATGGCGCCGGGATTCGGGATTTCGGGAAAGTGGTGGAGCAGGACCAGCCGGGACAGCGGTGCGGTGGCGATGGCGGCGAGGAAAACGGGAAGCAGCAGGCGCCTCGGCAGCAGGAAGACCAGCAGCGGCCAGAACAGGTAGAACTGCTGCTGGATGGCCAGCGTCCAGTAGTGGGCCGTGCCCGACGGCCATTCCGGGAGGGTGGCGAGGTGGAAGTTCGAGACCTGGGCGAAGTAGACCAGCGGATGCCCGCGCAGGTCTTCGGCGCCGACGAGCAGGCCGAAGAGCATCGCCGTGTAGCAGGGAATGAGGATCCGCAGCGCCCGCCGCCACTGGAAGCGCTTGAGGGCCTCGATCCGCCAGGGGGAGCCGGAAAGTTCACCCTTTTCCCTTTCGCGTAGCAGGATGCGGGTGATCAGGAAACCGGTGAGGGTGAGGAAGAAGTAGAGCCCGATCTCGAAGGGAATCGGACCGCGCCAGTGGGGAACCGCCCAGTGCAGCCACATCACGCCCAGCACGGCGATCGCTCGCCAGCCGTCCAGTGGGGCGTTTCGGGGGCTGCTCAAGGGCCGCTAATGAGGGCCGCGGGGACCCTTCTGGCAAGAAATCAGCCCGCCCGGCCGAATTTCGGTGCTTGTCGTGGGGGCGGAGGGCGTGTAGCCGACTAGCAGCCGGGGAGAACCTCGGTCCGTTCCAGCGAGGTGGCACCATGCCTTTCGGACGTTTTTCCACATGGTGCATTCGACTGACCTATCCAAACCAATGGACATCTACGTGGGCAACCTGCCCTACAGCGCCACCGAAGAAGAAGTGGCAGAGCTCTTCGCCGCCTTCGGAGCGGTGGAGAAAGTGAAACTGATCACCGACCGTGAAACCGGACGCCCGCGCGGCTTCGGCTTCGTGACGCTGGCCGACACCTCGAAGGTGAAGGAAGCGGCCGAGGCTGTTGACGGCCAGGACTTCGGAGGTCGCAACCTGCGGGTCAATCCTGCCGAACCTCGCGAGCCCCGTTCCGGCGGCGGCGGTGGTGGTGGTGGCGGTGGCTACGGCGGCGGCGGTGGTGGTGGCGGCTACGGCGGCGGTGGTGGTGGCGGCTACGGCGGCGGTGGAGACCGGCGTGGTGGCGGCGGCGGTGGCCGCGGCGGACGTGATCGCCGCGGTGGCGGCAAGCGCGACACCGGCTGGTAAGCCCCTGCAATCCCCAATTTTTCCAACGCCCGACCGGCTCCCGCCGGCCGGGCGTTTTCTTTGGGCGTTTTCTTTGGTGGGCTGAAGGAAACCGCCTACAACGGTCGCGGAGCGTGGTGGAACAGCGGCGCGAGCCACATGAACCGGGCCTTGCCCCGAGCCGGGGGCTCGCGCAGCGCCGGAATGGACGGGCGGGAGATCCTGACGCGAAAAGCCCCGCGTCCGGAAGCGGACGCGGGGCCGGGCGATGCGCGATCGGAATCAGTTGGCGCCGTAGGGCAGCGAGGAGTCCTGCAGGAAGATCAGGACCTTGCCGTCCTCGGTCTTCACGTAGCCCTTGGTGTACTCCACCTTGGTCTCGGTGTCGTCGGGGCCGGTGAAGAAGTAGTGGCCCATCGTGATCGCGATGTTGCCGTGCATCTTCACGGTGTGGTTCTCGAAGCGGACCTTCGACCAGGGCTTGAGCGCGAAGCCCTTGTCTTCGGCATACTTGTCGTTGCCGCCGACGAAGTAGCTGAGGGCTCCTTCAAGGTCGGGACGGAAGGGCGTCTCGGCCGCGAGGGTCGGCTTGAACTGGATCGGACCCAGCTCGAAGGCATAGGCAGCCTCGGCGGCTTCCTTCGCAACCTTCGGGGCGTCGTCGCCGGCCTTGCCGATCGCGACCACGGCATCACCCCACATGGCCTGGGCGGCCTGGACGTCAGCGGCGGTGATGGCCGGACCATCGGGCAGCGTGCCGACGTTCGGAGCGAGCACCTCGGCCTTGAGATGCACGGGGGCAACCAGGACGACGGTGGCGGTGAGGGCGGATAGGATGAGGTTGTTGTTCTTCATAACGCCGAACGGATAAGCCGAAAAATGAATGGCGCAAATAAAAACATGTAAAAAAAGTCGTGAATTGAGATACGTAAGAAGGTTGACCCGAAATGATCGACCCGGCGGGCGGGCCCGGTTGTGGCGTCCTGCGGTGGATCGACGGCCTCGTGGGCGGCTGGATCCCCCGAACGTGCGATGACGAAAGGAGGCGGGCCTGGGCGGGGTATTGCGGATTGTCCCGCCCAATGGCGGCCGTTAGTCTGCCACCCGATTCCCATGAAACGCCGATCCTTTCTCGCCACCACGACCGGAGCCGCGGCTGCAGCCGGCGGATCCCTGCCGCTGTTTTCGATCGGCAAGCCCGGCCCCTCCGCCAACAGCAAGCTGAACGTCGCCTTCATCGGCTCGGGGGGCTGGATTGCCCGCCAGCCATACAACCAGGGCTGCAGCGATGAGAACCTGGTGGCCTTCTGCGACGTCGACCGCGAGGTCAGCGCCGAGAACATGAAGAACTGGCGGACCACCCAGCCCTTCTTCGAGGACTTCCGGGTGATGCTCGACAAGATGCACAAGGAGATCGACGCGGTGGTGATCTCCACGCCCGATCACACCCATTTCCCCGCCACGCTGGCCTGCATGGAGCGGGGGATCCACGTCTACACCCAGAAGCCGCTGGCCCACAACATCTGGCAGTCGCGCCAGCTGGTGAAGGCCAAGCACCGCTACGAGGTCATGACCCAGATGGGCAACCAGGGCCACGCCGGCGACGGCATCCGCCAGTCGGTCGAGGCGGTCCGGTCCGGGGTGATCGGCGACGTCGGCGAGGTGTTCTGCCGCAACGATGGCCCGCAGATGGGCAACGACCACTTCGCCAATCCCGCGACCATGCCGCCGCCGGAGTCGCCGGTGCCGCCCACCCTGGCCTGGGACCTTTGGCTCGGGCCGGCGGAAAAGCGTCCGTTTTACCGCGACTACCTGCCGAAAAAGTGGCGCTCGTTCTACGATTTCGGCCTCGGAATGCTGGGCGACTGGGGTTGCCACACCCTCGACACGCCGGTGTGGGCTCTGGATCTCGACCCGCCGACCGCCGTCGAGTGCCTCGACCGCAAGGACTCGCTGGAGGGCGTCATCCCCGCCGGCAGCCGCGTCCGCTTCCATTTCCCGGCCAAGGGCGACCGCGGACCGGTCACGCTGACCTGGTTCGACGGTCCGCAGGATTGGACGAAGGTCGGGCGCATCGACAAGTTCGGCGCCGAGCACGCCGCCCACCTCGGGCGCGCCTGCTGGATGGTCGGCAGCAAGGGGCTTCTCGGCTGCGGCACCCACGCCGGTGCCCCGCTCATCCTGCCCAACGAACTGCGCAAGGAATGGCAGACGAATCCGCCGGAGGAGACGATTCCCCGCGTGGCGGGCGGTCCCTTCCGCGAGTGGCTGCGGGCCATCAAGGGCGAGGGCCCCGAGCCGGGTTCGAACTTCGATTATTCGGCGAAACTGACCGAAATCATCCTGCTCGGTGTGCTGGCCCAGCGCTTCAACACCCGCATCGAGTGGGACGCGGAAAACGCGCGGATTTCCAACCATCCGGAGCTCAATGCCTTCATCAAGGAACCCGTGCGCGAAGGCTGGTCATACGGCGAAAAGCTGTAAAACTGCCCCCGCCCCATTCGGCTGAAAGCTCCGGCGCGGTTCGCGCGTTAGGATGCGCCCTGCCGCGCGGGCTGAAGATTTCGCCTCCGCCGCACGTAAAGGTTCCCCACAGCAAGTTTCTCCCAGTAAAACGCAATTTATCAGAGGTCCGAGTCCTCGTCCTTCCGTTCTCTTCCCGAACTCCAAGTCGATGAATACCGAAACTGAATCCAAGCCCGATACCCTCGCCCTCACTTTCGCCGCATGGCTTTGCCGCCTCTGGCTCGCCGTTCGTGCGCTCCAGACCGGCATTGAGAAATTCGCCGGAACCGAGAAAGCCTCCGCCGACGTCATGATCGACGGGGCTCCCAACTCCTACGGCATGGAGGTCGAGACCGTCGACAAGTTCTACGCCCTCTCCAACTACCACGGGGTGCCGCCCTCGATGGCCGAGACGTTCTCCAAGGAGCCGCTGATTCCCGGCTTTTTCCTGCCGATCTACGACAAGGTCCTGGGTCCTGCGCTGCTGGTGCTCGGCCTGACCATCCTGCTCGGCGTCGCCAGCCGCACCTCGCTGTTCCTGCTCGGTGTGCTGTATGTGAGCCTCACCTGGGGCCTCATCCTGATCGGCGGCCAGCAGGGCAATTCCGGGGTTGCGTGGCTCGCGGCCCACATGATCCTGATCGTATGGGCTCTCTACCTCGCCCCCTACAACAAGCTCTGCCTGTTGAAAAAATGGTGACCCCTGCAACAGTAATTCCGACATGAGCATGCAACCTTCTCCAATCACTCGCCGGCGCTTCATTGGAAGCACCACCGCGACGGGGGCTGGCCTGGCTCTCGCGGCTCCCGGCATCCTCAAGGCGGCCACCCAGGCCGAGGGAGATCTGATCCACGTGGCGATCGTGGGATACGGCAAGCAGGGCGAGGTCCTCTTCAACTGCCTGAAGAACATCCCGGGCCTCTACTTCCAGGCCGTCTGCGACATTTCCGACTACAACCTCCAGCGGGGGGTCGGTGCCGCCTACTCCATCCAACGGAACCGCTCGGTTCCGAACCAACGCCCCAACCGCTACACCGACATCGACGAGATGCTCGCCACCGAGAAGGGTCTCGATGCGGCCATCATCGCGACGCCGGACTTCTGGCACTCGCCGCACACGGTGAAGTGCCTCGACGCCGGACTCGCGGTTTACTGCGAGAAGATGATGTCCAACACGATCGAAGGGGCCCGCGACATGGTTCGTGCCGCCGAGCGCAACGACAAGCTCTGCCAGATCGGTCACCAGCGCCGGAGCAATCCCCGCTACCTCTTCACCTACGAGCAACTGATCAAGAAGCACAACCTGTGCGGACAGATCGTCAATGCCAACGCGCAGTGGAACCGGTCGCTCAGCGCCTCGCAGCCGATCGGGGGCGAGGATATCTCGCCGAAGATCATCGTGCCTCAGGACAAGCTCCAGAAGTACGGGTTCGAGAACATGGACCAGTTCCTCAACTGGCGCTTCTACCGGGACTTGTCGGGGGGGCCGATCTCCGACCTCGGGGCGCACCAGATCGACATCTTCAACTGGTTCCTCGGGACCCAGCCCAAGGCGGTCTATGCCACCGGCGGCCATTCTTATTTCAAGGAGCGCGAGCACTTCGACAACGTGATGGCCTGCTTCGACTACGACACGCCCCAGGGCGAGGTCCGGGCCTTCTATCAGGTGCTCACCACGACCAGCGCCGGCGGTGGCTTCTGGGAGAGCTTCATGGGCACCGAAGCGAACATCAGGACCGCTGAAATCGCCGCAACATCGGCCATCTACCGCGAGACGCCTTCGGATGAGAAAGAGCTCGAGGCGATGGAGAAGAAGTGGGACGATCTGGTCCGCCGGGGATACCTGCGGATGAAGCCGGCCGCACCCAGGCCGCAGGCGGCGTCCGCCGGTGCGGTCGAGGTCTACGAGTCGGCCGCCCCCGAGGAATACGATCTCCCCGGAGGTCTGCCCTACATCCGCGACAACAAGGGTCAACTGGTTCCCAAGCCCGCCCACCAGCCGCACCTCGAGAACTTCTTCGCGGCCCTGCGCGGCGAAGCCAAGCTCAACTGCGACGCCCGCCACGCGTTCGAGAGCGAAGCGCCGATCTTCTACGTCAATCCTTCGGCCTTGCAAAAAGAGCGCATCGAATTCACCAAGGAACAACTCTCCGTATGAAAACAACCGACATCCTCATCCTCTCCGCCCTCACGCTCGGCCTGGCCAGTTGCGACGAGGGAGGCTCCTCGTCCGGCGGCTCCGGTGGCGTCGCCAATGGCGTCGCGCTCGACATCGAGTTCCCTCCGGAACTGATCGAAGGCACGCCCAAGCCCATGAAGGTCCCTAACCTGGAGGACGAGCCCAAGTCGGCCCCTGAGTTCAAGGTGCCCGAAGGCACCGAACTGCTCTCCGCGGGCAAAACAGTCACCAGCTCGGATGACTATCCGATCATCGGCGACGTGGCCCTCATCACCGACGGCGACAAGGAAGCCGGCGAAGGCTATTACGTCGAGCTTCTCGACGGCCTGCAGTGGGTGCAGATCGACCTTGGCGCTCCCGCCGAGATCAACGCCATCTGGCTGTGGCACTTCCACTCGCAGAAGCGCGCCTACCACGACGTGATCGTCCAGATCTCCAATGATCCGGAGTTCAAGGAAGGGGTGACCACGGTCTTCAACAACGACTACGACGACTCGGCCGGCATGGGCAAGGGATCCGACCGCCCCTACGTCGAAACCCGCTTCGGCAAGGTCATCAACGGCAATGCGACGACGGGCCAGTACGTGCGCCTCTACAGCAACGGCAACACGTCCAACGACATGAACCACTACATTGAAGTGGAGGTTTACGGCAAATCCGCGGCCGCCGAGTAGGCGTTCAACCAGATCAAACCAAAGGCCGGATCCCGTCGCAGGGTCCGGCCTTTTTCTTACCCGTGGCGTTGGACCTCCTAAAGGAGGAACGACAAACAGACCAGGCCCGCCGGTGATGTTCGTAGTTCCCCCTTCAGGGGGTTGCACGGTTCGAGCTGCAGAGACTACTTGGCGCCGGCGACCGTCGCCTTTCCCAGCCTCGCGCGGATGCGAAACAACGTGAGCAGCATGTCCCAGGCATCGTGCCAGGGGTGGATGCGGCTGCCACCCTTGCGCACCCAGTTGACCGGCACCTCCATCCAGGGGATGTCCGCCGCCGTCATTTCGGCGAGCAGTTCGGCGTCAAAGGCGAGGCCGGGTTCGCTCAGGTTGCCGGCGATCCGCCGGTAGGCCTCACCCTTGAGGACCTTGGCGCCGCATTGCGTGTCCTCGGAGCGGATCCGGAGAATCAGCCGGCAGGCGAGCAGGAACCCATGGTGCCGGATCCAGCGGAAAATTCCCTCCTCGACCCTGGTGGTCGCGGTGTTCTTGCGGATCGCCATCACCGATTGCCCGCTCTCCCGGGCGGTGGAGATCAGGTCGAGCATGTCCGGCGCGCTGACGCTGCCGTCGGCGTCGACGAAGGAAAGCCATTCGGCCTCGGGTTCAAGCGCCCAGGCCTCCCGCACCACCGATCCCTTGCCGTGGTGAGCCAGCGCGGCGTGGACGCGGACGTGCGGGTAGATCGCCGCGAGTTCGGCACACAGGAGCTTCAGGCGCCCGACCTCCTCTTCTCCCGACCCGTCATCGGCGATGATCCAGCGGATGTTCGCGTCGCGGATCGCGAGTTCCGCCGCCAGTTCCCGGCCGAAAAGAGCGAGCCGCTTCGAATCCTTCCACACGGGTGTTACGAGAATCGTGATTGCCTCGGTGTCTCCGTCCCGCATGGTTCCCGAACGTGAAGCACTTCTCGAGGCTTTCAACCCTACGGAATTTTCCATGATGAAACGCTCGGTCCTGATTGCCTGTTGGGTCGCGGTGGCGTTTGTCGCCGTGTTCCTGCGCTGGAACGACCTCGCGGCACGCCCCTTCCACGCCGACGAAGCGACGGGCGCCCGGATCACCGCGCACCGGGTCGAGTCGGGCAATTACGTCTTCGATCCCAAGCACTATCACGGGCCGACCCTGAGCGGTGCGGCGATGGTGGTGGCGCGGATCACCGGGATGAAGAGCTGGGCGGAATTTGAGAAGGCCCCGCTGCGGGCGGTCCCGGCGCTCGCGGGTTGCCTGCTCGTGCTGGTGCCGCTGCTCGGGCGGCGGCGCTTCGGTGATGCGCCCATGCTGATCGCCGCGCTGGCACTCGCGACCTCGCCGCTGCTTGTCTATTACAGCCGGATGTTCATCCACGAGATGCTGCTCGGGCTCTTCGGGGTGCTGGCCCTGTTCCAGATCGCCTGCACGAAGCGCTGGTGGCTCGCCGGGATCTGGGTCGGCTTGATGTTCGCGACCAAGGCGAGTTTCGCCTTCAGCATCGCCTCGTGGGGGGCGGCGGGTGGTTTGCTTTACCTGCTCAGCCCGCGGGGCCCGGACAAGGTGATGCCCGCCGAATTGGTCCGCCGCTACTGGCGCACGGCTCTGCTTGCCGCGGGGCTCGCCGTGCTGACCTCGCTGGCCTTCTACACCAACGGCTTCACCCGCTGGCAGGGGGCGGTGGACGCAGTGAAGTCGTACTTCATCTACGATCTCGTCGAGGGACACGACAAGCCGGCCGCTTATTTCGTCGATCTGCTCCTGTGGCCCCGCAAATTGGGCGGGAGCTGGTGGTTTGAAACGCCGGTGGCCCTTTTCGCCGCGGCGGCTCTGGTTCTGAGCTTCGTGTCGAGATCGATGGAGCCCGCGACCCGCCTCGCGGTCCGGTTCCTCGCCTTGTCGGCGGTCTTCCACCTGGCGATCTACAGCGCCATCGCCTACAAGACGCCCTGGCTGATGGTCCTGCCCTGGGCGCATGTCTGCCTGCTGGCGGGCTTCGTCGCGACGGCGGTGCCGCGGGGGAACAAGGTGCTTGCCGGCGTGGTGGGCCTGGTAATCTCGGCGGGATTCGCGAGCCAGTTCCTGCAGAGCCGGCAGGCGACCGGGCGCCTCGCCTCCGACGAGCGGAACCCGTATGCCTACGTTCCGACCAGCGACGACATCGAGTCGCTGGTGCCGTGGCTGGATGCCCTGGATGAAGCGCTGCCCGAGCGCTCCATCGAGCCTCTAGGCGTGGTTGGCAGCGACTACTGGCCGCTGCCCTGGTATCTCCGCGGCTACGGGAAGGTGGGCTACTGGCCGGAGGCTCCGGACAATATTTCACGCCTGCCGGTGGTGATCGCGATTGATGATCTAACGGTCATGCTCGCCGGAAGCCATGTGCCCGTTCCCAAGGGCCTGCGCGCCGACACGCCGATGACCGTCTGGGTGCGCGGCGACTTCTGGGATGCCTCGCTTGACGCACCCCCGGAATGAATGAAGAAGTTGCCATGCCGAAGACCGTCAAGTTCGCCCACGAGGCGATGAAGACCACTTTCAACCTCCGGATGCCGGAGGGGAGCGCGGAGCGCCAGCGCAATGTGGCGAAGGTGTGCTTCGAGGAACTCGACCGCCTCGAGTCGCTGCTCAGCCGCTTCGTCGAGGGCAGCGACGTGTCGCAGATTAATCACATGCGGGCGGGCGACAGTCTCTTCATTTCGGAGGAGTGCCACGCCTGCCTGCTCCAGGCCCTCCAGTTGCATCAGGAGACCGGCGGCCTTTTCGACGTGACGCTGGGAGCGCGCATCGAGCACCTGAAG
The DNA here is from genome assembly GCF_044385805.1 of Haloferula sp. A504. NCBI lineage: Bacteria > Pseudomonadati > Verrucomicrobiota > Verrucomicrobiia > Verrucomicrobiales > Verrucomicrobiaceae > Haloferula > Haloferula sp. A504. The sequence goes on along the minus strand of NZ_JBISBU010000035.1, from coordinate 43,991 downwards.
AAGGGCAGGGGCGGCGAGGCTCCCGAGATTTTCGGCAATCTAACGGTCGCCCCGGATCAACCGCTGATCGTGTGCGAGGCACCCGGTCGCGAGATCGACCTAGGCGGGATCGGCAAGGGATTTGCCCTCGACCGCCTGCGGCAGATCCTCATCGACTGGGAGATCGATTCGGCTTTGCTGTCCGCCGGGGCCAGCACCCAGCTGGCCCATGGCCGGCTGGCGTGGCCGCTCGACCTGACCGGCGATCACGATTCGGTGCGGATCGATCTCTACCGCGAGGCACTCAGCGCCTCGGGCGTCGGCATCCAGGGCAATCACATCGTCCACCCCGATGCCGCGAGGGAGCCCGGGGAGGGCTTGTCCTACAAGCGCGTGTGGCTGACCGCGCCCACGGCGGCGGAGGCGGATGCGTGGTCGACCGCGGTCATGCTGATGACCGATGACCAGATCAAGGAACTCGGCGACGACCAACCGGCCTGCCTCTATGTCGAGGATGCCGAGGGGGTCCGGCAGTGGGGCGGTGATGGTCAAAAGTCTGAAAGTCGAAAGGTCTGAAAGTCCATTGGGACGACGGCATTCGACAGGCCTTGGGTGCTGGCAGTTCGGACCTTCGACCTTGCGACATTCGGACCTTCAGACTCACCACCTACTTCGAGTTTTTCGCTAGCTGGGGTCAACGGCCACCGTATCCGGTGCCATGACATCCACCCGCCGCCGCTTCATCGGCTCCACCACCGCGCTTGCCGCCGGGGCCTTCGTGCTTCCGCGCTTCAGCATCGGCCAGTCCGGCCCGTCCGCGAACAGCCGCCTCAATCTCGCCTTCATCGGGGTTGGCGGTCGCGGCGAGAAGAACCTGCAGGGACTCTCGCAGGAGAACGTGGTCGCCCTTTGCGATGTCGACGACCGCGAGGCTGCCGCTTCCTTCGGCAAGTGGCCCAAGGCGAAGCGCTTCAAGGATTTCCGCGAGATGCTCGACAAGATGGGCGGGGAGATCGACGGGGTGGTGATCAGCACGCCCGACCACACCCATTTCGCCGCGACGATGGCGGCGATGGAATGCGGCAAGCACGTCTTTTGCGAGAAGCCGCTCACCCACAACGTCTGGCAGGCACGCATGCTCAAGAAAGGGGCAGCCCACTACAAGGTGGTGAGCCAGATGGGCAACCAGGGCCATGCGACCGAGGGCATTCGCTACATGAAGGAGTGGTATGAGGCGGGGGCGTTGGGGCAGGTCCGCGAGGTGCACGCCTGGCTCAGCGGACCGAACTTCGGCAGCCGCTACTTTGCCAAGGCGGCGAACCATCCGCCGGCGGCCCAGCCGGTGCGCGACGGGCTCGATTGGGACCTGTGGCTGGGCCCGGTGGCGAAGGACATCCCCTATAACGAGATCTACGTGCCCAAGCGCTGGCGCAGCTACTACGACTTTGGTGGCGGGCTGCTCGGAGACTGGACCTGCCACACGCTCGACGGTCCGTTCTGGGCGCTCGGTCTCGGGATGCCGAGCCGGATCGAGGCGGTGAAGAAAACCGGCAACGACTCGCTCGTCTGTCCCGACGCCTCGGTGATCCGCTACGACTTTGCCGCGCGCGGCGACAAGGCTCCGGTGAGCATTCTGTGGTATGAAGGAGGAAATCGACCGGAGATCAGGAAAGAGTGGGGAATCGAGAAGCTCGGTGGCGACGGCATGATCATGTCCGGCGACAAGGCCAGCCTGATGAGTGGCACCCGGCCGGACAGCCCGCGGCTGATCCCCGGGGATGTGTGGCAGGATTTCCGCCGCGATCTCCCGGAGAAGACGATCCCGCGGGTGAAGGGTGGCCACTACCGCGAGTGGACCGCCGCCATCAAGGGTGACGGCCCGGCACCCGGTTCGAGCTTCGACTACGCCTCCGAACTCACCGAGATGCTGCTGCTCGGTGTCCTCGTCCAGCGTTTCGGCGGTCGTCTCGACTACGACGCCGCGACGATGAAGGTCACCAACCGCCCTGAGCTCGATGCCCACCTCAGGGAGCCGGTCCGCGAGGGCTGGGAGTTCGGCAAGGCGGTCGCGGGCTGACCCGACGGATCGCTCCTGTGGGGTTCACGACTCTTGCTTGCGATCATCCGTCGCGGCCTTCGAAACGGGCAGCGACTGGCGCAGTTTCAGGCCGCGGGCCTGGAGGAGCCAGAGCCCGGCGGGGATGATGCACGCCGCCTGCACGAAGTGGGCGACGATGGCGTAGGAGAGTCCCACCTCGCGACTGACCTCGAACAGGCCGAGCGCCGCGAGGCAGCCGATCTGGAAGGTGCCGAGAAATCCCGGCGGGCCCGGGGCGGCGACGGCCAGCGCTACGAGCACGGTGACCATCAATCCGGCGGCCGGTCCGAGACCGATGCCCATGGTCCACAGCGTGGCCTGATAGAAGAGCGCCATTTCCAGCCACAGCAGCAGCGAGGCGATCAGCACGATGGCCAGCTGACGACCGGTGGAGACGGCCTTCAGCCCCTCGAGGAACCCATCGACGAGCTGATAGAGCGCGGCGCGGACACGCGCGAGAAACTTGGGGAAGAGGAAGATGGAGATCATCTTGCGGGCCAACTTCGAGAACGAGCGGCTGAAAAAGTAGGCCATGACCATGAAGCCGACGCCGACGACGGCGACCGCGCCCAGCAGCTTCGCGCCCGTGCCGAGCCACTCGGGCGGGTTGTCGATCCAGGTGATTGCCACCGCGAGGAAGCCGATGATGGTCAGTGCATCGACCACCCGCTCGACCACGATGCTGGCGGCCGAGGCGCCGAAGTTGATCTTCTCCCAACGGGTCAGGATCCACGGGCGGACCACCTCCCCGGCGCGGAAGGGAAGCAGGAAGGTGCCGGTGAACCCGATCACCGTGGCGTCCACCAGCGAGCGCATCTTCATCGTCTCCCCGCCGGTCAGCAGATAGCGCCAGCGCCAGCTGCGGATCAGGAAATTCAGGGCGATCAGCAGCACCAGGACCGGCAGAAACCTCAGGTCCACCGCGGCGAAGCCCGCCTTCACCGCCTGCCAGTCGATGTGCCGGAGGAGCAGGACCATCAGACCCGCCACCACCAGGATGCCCAGCCATTGCCAGGGCGACTTTCGTTTCTCCGTCTCGCTCACGATTTGCTGCCGCGGAGCTTCGTGGCCCAGCGCCGCTCCGCAAGCTTGTTCTCCGGGCGGCGGATGCCGATACTGTGACCCAGAAGAACCGGAACCGTTCGACCCACCGATGAAACCACCCAAGCCATTCCAGATCTCCCGCCGTTCGTTCCTGCGCCGCTGCACGGCCACCGCCGCCGCCACCGGCCTGCCGCTGTGGTTCGTCGAGCGCCAGCTGGCCCTGGCCGAAACTCCTTCCCCGAAGGTGACTTCGCCGAACGAGCGTCCGGCGATCGCGCTGATCGGCTGCGGCGGCCAGGGCAGCGGCGTCACTGCGGGTGCCCGGCGCTTCGGCGATGTCGTGGCGGTCTCCGATGTCGACCAGGCCCACATCGATCGCGCGGTCGCCCGCTTTTCGACCGACGGCGGGAAGCCCGACACCTTCCGGGATTTCCGCAAGCTGCTCGAGCGCGACGACATCGATGCCATCGTCAACGGCACGCCCGACCACTGGCACAGCCTGATCAACATCGCTGCGGCCCGGGCCGGGAAGGACATCTACTCCGAGAAGCCTCTCACGCTCACGATCGACGAGGGCCGGCACGTGGTGAAGGCGGTGCGGGACCACCGGCGGGTCCTGCAGACCGGGACCCAGCAGCGCAGCTCGCAGCGGTTCCGGCTGGCCTGCGAACTGGTCCGAAACGGCCGCATCGGCGAACTCAAGGAGGTCAACGTCTGGTTGCCCGCCGGCCGGCGGGAGGGCCCGTTCAAGACGGCCCCGGTGCCCGCCAGCCTCGACTGGGATTTCTGGCAGGGCCAGGCCAAGGCGGTCGACTACGTCCCCGAGCGCTGCCACACGTGGTTCCGCTACTGGTACGAGTATTCCGGCGGCACGATGACCGATTGGGGCGCGCATCACATGGACATCGGCTACTGGGCGATCGGCCTACCGGCTCCGACCGGGATCGAAAGCAAGGCGCTGAGTCAGCCGATCCCCGGAGGCTACACCGTGATCGCCGACTACGAGGTGAAGTTCACCTATCCCAACGGGATCGTGTTCAACGTCCGCTCAACCCGCGACGATGGTCCCTTCGGCGAGACGGTCAACAAGGACGGCCAGCGCAACGGCATCCGTTTCGTGGGCACCGACGGCTGGATCTGGGTCAGCCGCGAAAAGATCGACGCCAGCAGTCGCGAGCTGCTCGGCAGGCCGCTGCCGGAGGATGCCGAACGCCTCTACGAAAGCAACGACCACATGGGGAACTTCTTCGACTGCATGCGGTCGCGGAAGGACCCGATCTGCAGCGTGGAGACCGGCCACCGCTCCGCGACGGTTTGTCACCTCGGAGCCATTTCGCTGCGCACCGGCAAGAGCCTGCAGTGGGATCCCGACAAGGAGATTTTCACCGGCGAGCACGCCGACGCGGGCAATGCCCACGTCGCCCGGGAGATGCGCAAGCCCTACGACTACGATTTCGTGGCGTAGGTTCGAGAGGAGCGCGCGACGCTGTCTCGCATCGAGCCCGTTGGGAACGAAGACCTCCTGAAGGAGGAACTACAAACTGAACAGGCGGGCCAGTGGCGTACGTAGTCCCTCCTTTACACTCGGTTCGTTCCTCATCCCAGTCCCTCGATCTTCCAGCCGTCGCGGTAGTCCCGGCCGACAAACGCGTTGGCCTCGGGCTTGTCGAATTTCAGGGCGGCGGCATCCCACTTCAGGCTGGTCTGCGGGAAACGGGAGGCCAGGCAGCCGAGCAGGATGGCCTCGGTCAGCGGGCCGGAGTAGGCGAAGTCCGCCGTGGTCTTGCCCACCCCGCGGGCGGCGTCGATGAACTGTCCCCAGTGCTGGGCACCCTTCACCCGCGGCAGCGCGTAGTCGGCGAATTTCTTCTCGGGGTAGAGCTTCGGGCGCGAAACGTGGGGCACGACCATCACCCCTTCGGTGCCGATCAGCAGTGAGCCCTGACCCGGGACCTTGCCGTCCTCGATGAGGGCCAGGACGTCCGCCGGCGGTTTGGCCGTGCCGTCGTACCAGGTCGCCTTGAGCGTTTCGCCAGCGGTGTGCGGTGTGCCCTTGAAGAGGTAGATCACCTTGCCGTTCAGCGCCCAGTTGTCGGCGTTCGGTGCCGGTCCCTCGGAGCGCACCGCGATCGGTGCCGCCAGCTTGAGGCCCATGAACAGCGGATCGAAAATGTGGCAGCCCATGTCGCCGAGCGTGCCGGTGCCGAAGTCGAGGCGTTTGCGCCAGTTACCGGGGTGGTAGTAGTTGTCGCCAATGTAGGGCCGGTCGGCGGCGACGCCCAGCCAGCCATCCCAGTCGAGATAGTCCGGCACCGGGTCGGTGCGGTCCGGCTTGGTGCCCATGTCCCCCCAGGACTTGCCGGACCAGATGTGGATCTCCTTCACCTTGCCGATGGCCTCGTCCTGCATCATCTGCCTCGCGATCTGGTAGTACGCCGTCGAGTGGATCTGGATGCCCATCTGGGTCACCAGCTTCTTCTCGGCGGCGAGATCGGTCATCCGGCGCGTTTCCCGGAGATTGTGGGCCAGCGGCTTCTGGCCGTAGATGTGGATTCCCTTTTTCATCGCGGTCACGGCGATCGCCGCGTGCATGTGGTCGGGGACCGAGACGTTGGCCGTGTCGAGGTCCTCGTTCTCCAGCAATTCCCGCCAGTCCTGGTAGAACTTCGCTTTCGGAAACATCTCGCGTGCCTTCTTGGCGCGGTTCAGGTCGACGTCGCAGAGGGCGGCGATTTCGACGTTCTCGACGTTGGCCAGTTGCTGGAGGTCGGCCCAACCCTGTCCGGCGAGGGCGAAGGCGCCGTGGCGGACCTTTCCGGACGGCGGGGCGGCGATCAGGTTGGTGGTGACGAAGGGAGCGGCGGCGGCCGAAGTGCCGAGCAGCTTGAGAACGGAACGGCGGGAGTAGCGGTTGAGATCGGTCATGATGTCAGAAAACGGTCGTGGACGGCGGATTCCATCGGAATCCAGCGATTTTGTCGCGCCAAATCCCCCCATTTTCAGGCAAGTGGGGATTGGACGGGGCGAGGATTCGCGCTAGTGGTTTCCAACATCCCGAACTCATGAGAATTCATCGCCTTTCCACCGTCATCGTCGCCGTTTCGCTGTTGTCTTCCCTGATTGCCTCCGCCGAGGAGCCGACGACCCCCAACATCGGTGTGGCCATCGCCAAGGGCGATGTGGAGGACGTCCAGCGCCACATCGCCGCCGATCCGGCGATCCTGAACCCCGAGGATCCGAAGGCCCGCGCCCCGCTCGACTTGGCGATCCTGCGAAAGAAGAAGGACATTGCCGTGCTTTTGCTCGAAGCCGGGGCCAATCCGAACCGCGCCGACAACTCCGGCAGCACGCCGCTGCACCACGCCGTCACCCGCAACAGCCCGGAGATCATCGTCGCGCTGATGAAGGCCGGGGCGAAGCCCGACGTGCTCGACAAGTCCGGCTGGACGCCGCTGCACCACGCGGCGGCCAAGAACCAGCTCGAGACGACGAAGGCCCTGCTAGAAGGCGGAGCCGATCCGACCACCCTCAGCAAACTCGGAGGCACGCCCCTCCACGAAGCCGCGACCGGCGGCAGCAAGGAGCTGATCGCCCTGCTGCTGAAGACCAAGATCGACCCCACGCTCAAGTCCAAGCAGGGTGTCACCGCCCTCGACCTCGCCAAGAAGTTCGAGAACGCCGAGGCAATCGAGATGCTGTCGGAGTGAGCTTGCGGGGAGGCTTCCGGCCCATTTGCATCCACCCCCTGATGGCCTGAAGGGTCATGAGAGCAAAGCCAAGGGCTGGCAGCCCTTGGGATTTCCGTTCAGCATCCGGATGCGGCCTTTCAGGCCGCCTGGCTTCGGGCCGGTGAGTCCCAGGGCCGATGGCCCTGGGCTGCGTTCTGGCGACCCTTCGGGCCGCTTGGTCTTCGGACCGGATCAGCCGGATGGATCAGTTGAGTCCGAAGAAACGCCACGCGCTTTCCACATCCTCCTTGGTGCCGCGAATCAGAATCGACGAGGTCTCCGGGAAGAAACGCACATCGGCGAACTCGGACATTTGCCAGCCCTTTTCATCGAGTTCTGCCTGGATGCCCTGAAGGCTGAGCCTCCCCTTGCGTGAAAGTTCCTGCTTCGTGGCATAAGGCAGGTTGTAGATCCTGGTGTAGAGGTAAATAACCTCGATACCCGACCTGCCGCGCCGTATCTCGACCGTCTTTTGAATCTCATCGAAGGCAGAAACCAGCAGCTCCCGATAGGTGGGGCGTGAATCTTCTGCAATCCGGATCAGATCGATCCTCTTGCTGCCGATATCGTCGGGAAGCCTCTCCGTAAAACGGAAGTCACCATCCGGATCGAGGTCCGCCCAGCCGGTCATTCTCGCGACAAGCTCCGCCATCGTGTAGTCCCTGAGGTTGCCGGACCATGGCACGCGAGTGTCGAGGATCTCTGCTCCTTGGAGAAGGCCTACCAGCAGGATAGCGGTCAGAGAGCCAGCCAATGAATGTTTGAGTTTCATTTCAATGGAAACAACGCTATCGGCTCTTGCGGTTGATCCGAGGTGAAACGTCCGGGGAGATTTGGTTTCTCGGGTGGCTTGGGAACGTTGCGGGGTTCGTCAGGTGCCCGGAGTTTAGAACGGATTGACGACGATGACACCGTCGTAGTTCTGTCCGGCATTCAGGTCTTCGGTGATCAGTTCGCGGGCTCCGCTGGCTTGGGCGGCGACGATGATCATGGCATCCCAGAGGGAGACCTGATGACGTTCCTTGAGCGCCAGACCCTGGCCGAGACGCTCAAGGGAATTATCGACCACAGGCCATTTCGTCAGGTCCTGGATGATCTGTAAGGCTTCCCGGTGGGAACGACCGACGCGCACGAAGTTCACGTAGAACTCCTGCAGCACTTGGACGCTGATCGCATTCAGGCCGGGCATTTCCCAGCCCGCCCGAATCAGGGGGAGGACCGTCTCCCGTTTCTCGCCGGCGTCGAGATCGTAGGCGTAGAGCAGGATGTTGGTGTCGATGAACCGTTCAGCGGGCATGTGCCTCTTCGCGAGTCAGGGGCTTTCCTCCCAATCGATAGCCATGCTGAAGGCGCTCGAGGGCGGCGGTAGGGTCGGCAATTGCCTCATCCGCCGCCAGCACGGTTTCCAGGCCTTCGATGACCAGGTTCTTGAGGGTCGTCCGGCGCCTTGCCGCTGCGACCTTGCTCTTCTCAAGCAGGGCCTCCGGAAGATCGATCGTCGTCTTCACGGAGCAATATTTACTGCTTTATGGCTCGTGCGTCAAGGGTCCACGGACGACTTGTTCAGGACAATGTCGTCGTTGGTAAACATCTCGCGGTCCGGTCCGGCGGAGCGGAGCTCGATGTCTCGGGCGGCAATGGGGTGGACGAAAATCGGGGTTTCCCAGCGGTCGATGAGGCGGCCGTCGGCGCCGAAGGCGTAGTGGTCGTCCGGGAGGAAGCGCTGCTTGTAGGCATTCTCGCCGCGCAGCGCGGCGGCAAGGTCCTCGTTGCCGCCGATGGAGTAGCCTTCGTGGTCCTTGATGATGGAGAAGTAGCCGACGATCACCCGGTCGAGGGCGCGGAGGTCCTCGATCGGCTCGGCGAAGGGATCGCGGGTGTTGCCCATCAGGCGCTCGCCGGGGAGCGGAGGCATGACGTCGTCGTCGTGGGCGGGGAGCGCACTGGCGGGCGGCTGAGCGGGCGGTTCCGGGGTGGACCCGTCACGGCGGATCAGGAGAAAGACTCCGACGACCACCAGCACGGCGACGACCGGAAGGAAGCGGCGCATGGGCATGGCCTCAGGCAAGGAAGCCGATGGGATTGGTCGAACTCGTCGGGTCGTAGAAGTTCGCGATGTTCGGCAGCACGGTGTCCATGTCGCCGTTGCTCACGCCGAACCAGCGCATGAGTTCGCAGAAATACTCGTCGACCGAGAGCCGGGGGAAGATGCGCCCGCCGCGGCCGATGTCGTCGGGGCCGTCGATCGCCAGCGAGGGGAAGTGGCCGAGAACCTGCCCGCCGCCGACCGGACCGCCGAGGACCATCTGGTTGGCGGCCCACGCGTGGTCGGTGCCCTGGCCGTTCGATCGCAGGGTGCGGCCGAAGTCCGAGGCAGTGAAGGTGATCACGTCCTCCGCCAGGCCGAGTTGCTCGAGGCATTGCTGGAAGGCGTAAAGCGCCTGGTCGAGGATGGTGAGCATGGCGGCCTGCGTCTGCAGCAGTTCGTTGTGGTGGTCCCAGCCACCGTATTCGACGAAGATCGTCTGGCGGTGCAGGCTGATCTTGTCGCGGATGGCGATGGTCCGGACGGCGGCGGCGAGATTGCGGCCGACGCGGTTGTCGGGGAATCCGGCGGCTTCGATGACCGCATTGACGTCGACGCCGTCGATGGTGCCCGGGTTGTCGAAGTGGTTCTGGAACTCCTCGCCGCGGGCGATGCTGTTGGCGGTGATCCGGCCGTGGGTCCGCTGGAAGAGATTCTGGTAGTGCTCTTCGATCGGGCTGTCGACGGTGGCGCTGATCGCCGCTTGCTTGGCCCGGTGGGCCGGTTGGTTCGAGGTGGTGCCGGTGAAGGTGAGCGCGCCGCTGTCGGTGATGACGAACTGCCCCTCGCTCTCGCCGATCTGGAAGGTCGAGTTCCCGGACAGCGAGAAATTCATCGGCATGTAGTAGCCGCCGGTCTGGTCGGTGTTCAGCGCCGAGTGGATCACGTCGGCACAGCGCCCGGCCCAGCCGGTGAGGACCTGCATGCCCTGCGGCACCGAGGTCTGCCACTGCTCGGTCTGGTCGCGATGGGAAAAGAGGGCCTGTGGCAGGCTGACCAGCCGCTGCAGGTAGGCCTGCTTGTCGGGGATGGGCTCGACCAGGGTGCCGATGTTGGTCAGCAGGCTGAGCCGTTTTGCGGCGGGGTCGCCGCCGAGGCCGTTGAACATTTCCGCGATGCGCGGGCAGGCGGGATGAATGCCGTAGCTGCGGCCGAAGGAGTCGGTCGCGTTGAGCGGGATGAGCTGGTTGCGCGGGATCGCCAGGTTGGTGCGGGCCGCGACGTAGTCGTCGTAGCCGCCCGGCTGGTCCATCGGAACGAGGAAGTTGAAGGTGTCGCAACCGCCGCCCAGATAGAGGCAGACGAGGGCCTTGCGGGTGCCCGCGGCCTCGCCATTGGCAGCGGCCGCGTGATTGGCCATGGTCAGGTTGAGCAGTGTCGAGAGCACCGAGGTCGAGCCGATCGCGGCACAGCTGGCTTCTCCGAGAAATTGGCGGCGGGAGCGCATGATGGAAGAGTGGAGGGCGGTGGATGGGTGATATGTTGGATGCCGATTCGGAGATCGGCGGTCCTCAGCGCTGAGTGGCTCCTTCGGGTGAGTTGATGGTGGTCCAGAGGGCGACGACAACCTTGTCCTTGGCGGTGAGGTCGGGAGTGGCGGCGAAGGCGTCGAGGATGGCGGTGCGGGTGCGGGCGCTCATGTTGCCCGCGCAGAGCAGGAGATTGACGCGGTCGACCAGCGTTTCATGGTCACCGGCGACCTTCAGCAGTTCGTGGTGGTCGGGATCGAAGCGGATCGACCACCCGGAAGCGTAGCCTTCGTTGAGGTATTCCCAAAGCAGGTTCGGGAACGAGATGGCGGAGTAGGAATCGACGATCTGGAAGCCGGGGCTGACGAGCCCGGCATTGCGGATCTCGCCCGGGGCCTGGTACTCCGGCGTGAAGAAGTTGAAGACGTTGGGCGACAGCAGGGGCTCCTGGAAACTGTAGGCATAGTGGGTGCGTTCGGGATTCCACCAGACGAAGTCCGGGTGGGCCTCGGTCAGCTTCATCAGCCGGGCCAGGTGCATCGTCCGGATCACCGGTTCGCGGGTCTTGCCGAAGGCGGGATCCGTCGGGACCGCGCGCGCCTCGGAATCGAGGAGGATGGCCTTGACCACCGCACCGAGGTTGCCGCGGGCACCGCTGCCGTCGTCGGCAAAGACCGCCGCCACGCGCCCGACATAGGCGGGAGACGGGTTGGCCGTGACGAGGAACTGGATGAGCTTCTTCGAGATGAAGGGCGCGGTGTTCGGATGCCGGACGAGCGAGTCGACGGCGTCCCGGATGTCGCGAAGGCCGTTCTCGGCGCTGGGATCGCGGGCGGGAATCACGATGCCGCCGAGCAGCGTCTTGCTTTCGAAGTCGTGGTAGTCCGGATGCATCACCATCGGCTTGACGTAGTGATCGTCGGCCCAGCCGCCGCTGCCCCAGCCCCAGGGGGCGTCGAAGAAGAGGCCGGTGAAGACGCGGGCCAGCTCGGTGATCTCGCCGTTGCCGTAGGTTTCGATCGGCTGCCCGAATTCGTCCGTCTTGCGGGTGCCGTCCATGTTCAGATCCCACAGGCCGATGCTGAAGAGCTGCATGATCTCGCGCGCGTAGTTCTCGTCCGGAAAGCGCGGGATGCTGGGGTCGGCCTTCTGGTTTCCGACGTGGCTGAGATACCAGCCCATCACGGGATGCAGGGAGACGTCGTGGAGCAACCCGCCGTAGTCGCCGAATGCCTGGTCGATGAGCATGTCGTAGTAGGTCGCGAGACCCTCGACGCGTTCGGCGAGCTGGGCATCGCGGCGTGAGACCACGAGGATCTGCGAGAGCGCGAAGGCGACCCGCTGGCGGAGCTGGTCGGGCGCGTCGATCGCGTGGCGCGCCCACGGGGTGGTGACGTTGTAGCCGGTGACGTAGCCGCCGCCTTCGTTGAAGTCATAGAGCGGATCGAGCCGGCCATCGGCGGCATCGCGCTTGATCTCCTGAACGTAGGGGCGCAGCCGCGAGGGCGGCAGGGCGAGCTGCTCGTCGATCCACGCCTCGTAGCCGATTTCGCGCACGCGATCGATGGACTCCGGCGTGGGGCCGAAGCTGGCCTGCATCAGGAAACGGGCGGCCTGGGTGGGCGAGGGGATGCCGGGCCGGGTGGAGCCGGGGTAGGTGCCGGTGGTGAGCTTTTCGAGCAGCGCCCTGGCGTCGCCGGAAAGGTGAGGCTGACCGGAGCGTTCGGTTGCTTGGCCGGAGGAATCCGCCGAGGTGGTCGAGCTGGCGAGAAACTCGAGTTCGACCCAGTCGTCCACCCCGTCGCCATCGGCGTCGAGCGGGAGGACCGAAGTACGATAGAAGCCGTGGTTTTCGCCGAAGGCGTCGGGGATGGTCACGGAAAGGCGGCCACCGGAGGAAGTCGCGGGTGGGAGTCCGGTGGCGGGGTTCCAGCCGCCGAGCGATTCGGAGAACTCGACGACGTGGGCCTTGCCGCGGATGTCGGGCCAGTCGAGCACCATGTCGTTGCCGTGGCGCAGGGCGGCGAGATCAAGGCGTGAGTTCGGGTCGTCCGGATCGGTGCCGGCCTCGCTTTCCTCGAGGTTGGTCATGCCGTCGCCATCGTCGTCGGCCAGCGCGGCCCGCGGCGTGCCGCCGGCCCACATCGTCCACGCATCCGAGAGGCCGTCGCCGTCCAGGTCGTCGGGCGTGCCGGTGAAGTGGAACCAGGCGGGGATCGAGTCACCGGATGTGGGCGAGCTGCCCTGACGGATTTCCTCGCCATCGTCCACGCCGTCATCGTCGCTGTCGTCGTCGTTGGGATCGGTGCCGGCGAAGAACTCGTCGCGATTGTTCAGGCCGTCGATGTCGGGGTCGAGGGTCGCATCGGTCGGGTCGGAGGGATCCAGCAGGTGGGCGTTTTCCCAGTCGTCGGGCATGCCGTCGTGGTCTCCGTCGGCGGGTCCGAGCGGGTTGCGGGTGATGACGGCATCGACGCCGGGTTCGGTCTCGATGGAGGGCACGCCGGGGTTGCCGGAGGCATCCGTCCAGGGAGCGCTGCCGTCGAGCAGCCGGGGATCGGCTGCGACCGCGTTGGTCCAGGTATGGGTGCCGAGCAGCACCGGATTTCCGGGGTCCGCCGTCTGGTGGAGTTGAAAGGTGAGGGTCCAAAGGTTCTCGCCCGGATCCGGCTGGTTGGCGGTGAAGGTGAAGCGCAGCGGCAGCGAGTCGTCGGCGTCGCCGAAACCACTGAAGCCGAGGGCATGTTTCAGGTCATTCGCCGGCTGGGTCGAGCCGGTGTGGTAGAAGGCCCAGGTCGGCTCGCCATCCTGGTGGAAGACGTCCTCGATGCAGCGGAAGCGGTAGGTCACCACACCGTCGCGGTAGTAGAGGCCCATGCGAACGGCCGAAGACCAACCGCCGTCATCGAGCTCGGTGACCAGCTCGGCGAGTTCGGTGCGACGGCCTGCCATCGGGGACTGCCCGTGGTTCCAGCGCAGCGACAGGTCATCGACCTGCCAGTGCCATGTGCGTGTGGCCGCCGTCCATTCCGGCACGCCGGGGGCGACGTCGGCGGGATTCATCGGGTCGGTGCCCGCGGCGCGTTCGGCGGCATCGTTCCGGCCGTCACTGTCGCTGTCCGCAAGCGTCGGCAGGGAGGGGAAGGGATCGCCATGGACTTCGTCGCCGTCGCGCAGGCCATCCTCGTCGCTGTCGGGATCGAGCGGATCGGTCGTGGTTTCATCCCCATCCTGCAGACCATCGTCATCGCTGTCCGCGTCGTGGGGATCGGTGCCCGCGGCCACTTCGGCGGCATTGTCGAGCCCATCCTGGTCCGGATCGGCGGTGGCGTCCGGAACCTGCGGGTCGAGGTTCATTTCGATCTCCACGGCATCGGGAATGCCGTCGCTGTCGGCGTCGGACGACATGTCGATGATCTGGATGCCGTGCAGGCCGACGCTGTCGTTGTCGAGTTGTTGGAGGACGATGGTTTGCGCGGCGGTGCTGAGACCGCGGAAGCGGACGAAGTTGGAGAGTTCGACCTCCGCGGTGCTGGTGGCGGTCGCTTCATTCCACCCGAGGAAAGGGGGCGCCGCGCCGGAAAGCAGGTAGCGGGTGCTGGTCGGATCACCGGCCAGGGCCACGCTGGCGCGGTAGTAGGGATTCGGACCGCCGACGTAGGCGATGAGGTCGTAGCTGGAGAAGGGAATGCCGGAGAGCGTGACTTCGACCGGCACGTCGGGGCCGAAGGGTTGATCCGTTCCCAGGCTGCCGTTGAGGATGCGGGGGTCTCCGGCTTGTGAGTGGCGGCCGACGGTCGCATAGCCAAAGGACCAACCGGCCGTGACCGGGGTGGCGGAGCCGGTGCCGTCGACCAGGCCGCTGGCGGAGCCGGTGAGCGCCGTCGCGTTCGGCGGCCAGAGTGGCTGGCGGTCGGAGTGGTTCCAGTGCGGGGCCGGCACGACGCCGGCGATTTCCCAGGGACCGAGGCCCACCGAGCCGGGCCGCTCGGCGAGAAATTGCAGGCCGATGCTGCCGGCGAAGGCGAACGGCTGCGAGGCATCCGAGCCGGGGTCGGTGCCCACCGCCACCTCGTAGCCATCGGGGAAGTCGTCGCCGTCGCTGTCCGCCACGGCGGGATGGGTCGTCACTTCGTCACCGTCGAGGAGTCCGTCGCCGTCGCTGTCGGGATCGAGCGGGTCGCTGGACTCGTTGTCGGGCAGCCCGTCGTGGTCGGTGTCCGGGTTGGTGGGGTTGGTGCCCAGGGCCGATTCGGCGAGCGAGCTGAGCCCGTCGCCATCGGGATCGAGGACGGCGTCGGCGGGCTCGCCGTCGTCGAGGCCGTAGGTTTCCTCATACCACCGCGGCATGCCGTCGGCGTCGCCATCGGCCAGCGCATCGGCATCGGCGTCGAGCCGCAGGAAATCGAAGAGGATGTAGCCGCCCGCCGAGCCGCCGGTGCGTTCGACCTCGAGGATGTTGTCTTCGGCGGTCAGCGGGAAATCCACGGCATCGAAGGGAATGCGCAGGACCGTCCCGAAGCGCAGCGCGGTCCAGGTGCCGAGCGATTGACCATTGAGGCGGACCTCCACGTCGTGGCTGCCGAAGCCGGGCAGGGTGTTGCCGACCCACATCCCGGCCGAGTAGAGGTCGATGGTGAGGAACAGCCGGGCCGTGGAAGAGCGCTGGGCCGCGGTCAGCGGAAAGTGGAACCGCACGCGCGGATCCCCCTCGGTCACCGCCCGCTCGACGTTGGACACGGCTTCGTCGCTGGCGACGGTGCCGATCGGCGGGGCGTAGGTGCCCGCAAAATAGTAGTCGTCGTCCTTCGCCGACGCGGAACCGGGCGGGGCGTTCGAATCGTAGCTTTCGTTCTGAAACGGCGAGGCGGCACCGTCGTCGGATCCGAGGGACCAGACGGGATCGGTGAGCTGCGACTGAGCGCTGGGGGCCGCCCAAAGGATCGCCAGGACAGCGAGGCGGAGGCTTCGGGACATGCGAGGATGATTTACAAAAGTTTACGATTAGAGCGGCTCAACGGCGGCGTCGACACAAAAAACCACACAAAAAAATGACCCCGAGTCCGGCGAGGAGCGGGATTTCCGGCTCGGGTACGGCAAAGAGGTTGTCGACCCGCAGGGTGCGCTGCCCGGTGCCGCCGCGGAAATTGACGTCGGCGTTGTGGAGGATCCGCAGCTCGGTGACGCCGGCGAGGGTGGCGTGGGCGTCGCTGCCCCCGGCACTGAGCAGGCTGTCGGCGGTGAGATCAAACTCCACCGAGGTCCATGTGCTGAAGACTCCGAGGGGCCGGGCCTCGGTGACGAACCAGCCGCCGGGACCGTTGACCCCGATCCGGATCTGGCTGGCGTTGGGCGACTGGTTCCGCAGGTCCATGGTCAATGCCGAGATCCCGGCCCCGAGGTAGTCGCCGGTCCAGTCGGTGCGGTTGTAGGTGGCCAGCCGGCTCCCCGGGCCGCTGCCGGGCGAAGCGTTGATGACCAGCGACGAGTCGCCGGTGCCCAGCGGGCCGCTGTCGGGCTGGATGAACGGCGGGCTCGGGTGCGGACTGCCCGCGGTCCAGCCGGTCGGGCCGTCGAAGGTCTCGAGTTGGAAAAGCACCACCCCTTTTGCCGGGACCAGCGCGAGTCCGGTGAGCAGGATGGTCTTGAGGAAACGGCCGAGCATCATCAAGCCTCCCCCTTGCCCGGGCGGGCGCAAGCCTGAATCAACCCGTCCGGCATGAACCCGGGATGGTCGTCACGGCGGTCAGCGGGTCCGCACCCGGAAGTCGGTGGCACCCCATGACTTGAGGAGTTCCTTCGCCTTGTCGGCGCCGGCCACGCAGGCGGCGGTGGCGAGAGGGTCGGAGAGGGTGGCTTTTGGAGCGATGACGCTGACGGCGATCGGATCGGTGAGACCGAGGCCGGTGGCGGGGTCGAGGATGTGGGAGTAGCGGACGCCGTCGATGTCGACGAACTGGAAGAGGTCGCCGGAGGTGGAGACGGCGGCGTGAACGAGCGGGACCGCCTCGTCGGGCTTCCGGGGGTCGAAGGTCTTGAGGCCGACCCGCCACGCTCCGCGGCCGGAAGGAGCGGCGGCGACGGCGATGTCGCCGCCGGCGACGACCGAACTGCGCTGGATTCCTTGTTCGACGAGGATCGCGAGCATCTGGTCGGCGGCGTAGCCTTTGGCGAGACCGCCGAGGTCGAAGCGCATGCCGGGCTTGCCGAGCGTGATGGTGCGGGCCTCGGAATCGAGCGCATAGTGCTGCCAACCGGTGGCCTTGCGGGCGGCGGCGAGCGTTTCGGAGTCGGGCAGGCACCCGGTGCGGCGGGATTCCCGCCAGAGCCGGGTGAGGGGCCCGAGGGTGGGATCGTAGAGGCCGCCGGTCATTTGTGCCGTGCGCCGGGCGGTTTCAAGCAGGTCGAAGAGGGTGGCGGAGAGTTCGATGGGTTCGTCGACCGGGGCGCTCGAGAGTTTCGAGAGTTCGGAATCGGTGAGGTAGTCGGAGGCGACGGCGTTGATCGCCGCGGCGGCCGCGAAGGCTTCGGCGGCGGCCTTCTTCGCGAGGGCCGGGTCGTCGGTGTAGCAGGTGATGGAGAAGGTCGTGCCCATCAACTCCCGCGAGAACTGCTGGCGTTCGCCGGCGGTCAGCGGGGCGATGAGGAGGAGTGCGAAGAGTTTCATGAACTGCGGAGCGGGATACCATAGGTCCCATGGGTCCCATAGGACCTATTTCTGAGAGCCCGCCGCAAACTCCGCACGGATCTCGGGGGCGATCAGCAGCGTGCCGATGAGGAGCAGGCCCGAGGCGATCAGGGCGACGGAGACGGGGCCGAGGTGCTGGAGGCAGGCGTAGGCGATGAAGGGCGCGAGCACCCCGCGCACGCCGGTCAGAAACGAGTGCACGCTCTGGTATTCGCTGAGGCGGTCCTCCTCGGCGAAGCGGGTGGTCCACAGCATCCACAGGATCTGGCCGCCGGAGCGGGCGATGCCGTGCAGGGCGATGCCGAGGCACAGGGTGAAGACGCTGCTGCCAAGATAGTAGATGAGGATGCCGGCGATGAAGAACAGGTTCACCATCGCCCGGACGCGGTAGAAGGGAAGCTTGTCGAAGACGGTGCCCCAGGGGACGACCGTGACGATGAAGGCGAGCATCGGCACGGTGGCGGTGATGAAGCCGGTGCGCTCGGCATCGAAGCCGAAGCCGTAGGCGGGATTGCCGATGAACTCGACGAACAGCGCCCATGAAATCAGGTTGCCGAGGCCGATGAGCATCCACATCACCAGCAGCTTGGCGAAGGGCTTGTTGTCGCCGACGTGGGAAAAGGCGTCGAACCAGCGGATGCGGTTCGAGGCGCGGAGGCGGACCGGGGCCATGGCGCGGACGCACAGCGCCATGAGCAGGGTGCCGGCGGCGTAGGTGGCGAAGAGAGGCTGAAAGCCCTGGTTTTCGACCCACAGGCCGAGCAGCCAGCCGCCGAGGGCGACGGTGCAGGCCCGGCTCAGCGAGGTGAGGGAGAACAGGCGCCCGCGGTTCTCGTCGGCGTAGTGCTTGCGGTAGATCTGTGCCATCAGCGGCGAGGCCGAGGCGAGGAAGACGAAGGCGAAGCACACGCCGGCGGCGTAGAGGACGGGGCGGTCGGCGGAGACCGCCGAGGTGCCGAAGCCGACGGCCGACAGGCACCAGAAGCCCGCGGCGACGTTGTTCACCGTCCACCCGCGGCGGCGGATGATCTGGACGACGAACAGGCTGAGCAGCAGGCCGACACTGCCCGAGGCCAGGATGGCGCCCTTCACCCACGACGGCAGATCGAAGATCCGGATGGCGACGAAGACCGCGAAGGTGGCCATCGCCGTCTCGACGAAGCCCTGCGGGAAGGAGCGCAGCAGTTCGAGCCGGAAGGTACGCCGCTGCTGCGAGAAATCGAACTGTCCGGGCGGCGGGAGAGACATCTGGAATTTCAGATTTGGAGATTTCGGATTTCAGATCGGCGACATGGCGGTGGCCGGGGGAGGTGGGGGGATTGAAGGCCCGAATCGGCTCGAATGAACGCGAATTCGTCCGGGCCGGCCACCGGACCCGCGAGATGCCGATTTCATCATCGGCGGTCCCCCGGGACGATATGCGCTTGCCGGGTGGGGGTCGGATCGCGGCATGATGTCGCGCATGGAGAACGAGAGAGGCCACGGCGGGCCGACGATGCGCTTGTCGGTGATGATGTTCCTGCAGTTTTTCGTCTGGGGGGCGTGGTTTGCCACCCTGGGTCTCTGCCTCGGCAGCAACGAGCTTGGAGCCTTCTCGGGCGGTGCCTACGGCTCGGCCCCCATCGGGGCGATGATCGCGCCGCTTTTCCTCGGCCTGATCGCCGACCGCTTTTTCCCCTCGCAGATCGTGATGGGGGTGCTGTTCCTGATCGGCGGGGCGCTGCTGCTGGCGATTCCGAATGCGGCGGCGGCCGGGAATGGCGAGCTGATGGTGTGGTTGATGATCGGCAACATGCTGACCTACATGCCGACGCTCGGGCTGGCAAACTCGGTGGCCTTCAGCCATCTCGACCGCATCGCCTTCCCCAAGGTCCGGGTCTGGGGCACGATCGGCTGGATCGCGGCGGGGCTGGTGGTCGGGATCCTCGGCTGGTCGGCGAAGTTCAGCATGTTTTACCTCGCGGGAGCGGCCTCGCTCGTGCTCGGCGCCTTTTCCTTCGTGCTGCCCCACACCCCGGCTCCGGCCAAGGGCGAGCCGGTGAACCTGCGCGCGCTGCTGATGGTGGATGCCTTCGGGCTTTTCAAGCGCCCGGCCTTCGCGGTCTTCATGATCTGCTCGATGCTGATCTGCGTGCCGCTGGCCTACTACTACGGGCTGACATCCAACTATCTCCAGAACACCGGGTTCCTGCAGCCGGCATCGACCATGACGATCGGCCAGATGTCCGAGATCATCTTCATGCTGCTGATCCCGTTCTTCTTCCGCCGGCTCGGGGTGAAGTGGATGATCCTGGTCGGCATGCTGGCGTGGGTCGCCCGCTACCTTCTCTTCGCCTTCGGGGCACCGGATCAGATTGTGTGGATGCTGTTCCTCGGCGTGGCCCTGCACGGTATCTGCTACGACTTCTTCTTCGTCACCGGCTTCATGTACACCGACAAGGTGGCGCCGAAGAAAGTTCGCAGCCAGGCGCAGAGCATGCTGGTTTTCTTCACCCAGGGCATCGGGATGTATGTCGGCTACGCGATTGCCTTCGGGGTGATGTACCAGGTGCCGAGCAAGCTTTTCGGGATGAACGTCGACTTTTCCGGCTGGGGCGGCGGCGTCTCCGGATTTGTTCCGCTGGAGGCGCAGATCAAGGGCATCCGGGGTGCTGAAGAAAGCAGCTTCCTGCAACAGCTCGGCCAGATGTTTTCCATGGACATGCCGGACGGGGTCGATCCCGACTTGCTGACCAGCACGATGGAGCAGTGGAAGGAGTTCTGGATTCTGCCGGCGTTGATCGCCGGAGGGATCGCGGTTCTGTTCTTCCTCTCCTTCTGGGACAAGATCCGGGTCGCCGATGCCGACGAGGAGGACGTGGCCGAGGCGGCGTCGCCGGATGAGAAATCCGTGGTTTGACGCAGTCAGGTTCCCGGCGGATGGCGATGGTGAAACTCAGCCAGCAGCATGGTGGATTGTGCAGTCGATGACGTTCTGAGGATGCTGGGCGAGGAGCAGCTCGTCGAACTCCCGGCGGATGCCGGGGCGGAGACGGACCTCTTCGAGGCCGGGATGGACTCGATGGCGGTGATGCAGCTGATCGTGGTGGTCGAGGAACGCTGGGGGGTGGTGCTCGGCGCCGGGGATGTCGGGCGCGAGACGCTGGGCACGCCGGCGCGGATGGTGGCGACGATCAATTCGCGGCGATGAAGGCGGACGTGCTGGTGATCGGGGGCGGAAGTGCCGGGCTGGCCGCCGCGGTGAGCGCGGCACGGGCCGGCGCGAAGGTGGTGCTGGTCGAGCGCCACGGGATGCTCGGCGGCATGGGCACGGCCTCGCTGGTGCACACCTTCTGCGGACTCTACCGGATGGATCGCGAGGGGCCGGAGCATGCCAACGAAGGACTCCCGGTCGAGATCGCCGACCGCATGAAGGTGGCGACCGGGCGGGGTCCGGTGAAGATGGGGCGCCTGTGGGTGCTGCCGCAGCATCCGGTGGACTTTGCCTCGATCGCCGACGCGATGGTCCGCGAGGCGGGGGTGGAATGCCTTTTCCACAGCGAGCTGATCTCGCTGGAGCCCGGGTGGCGGGCGCAGGCGAGTTGTCGGGGCGGGCATTTTGACATCGAAGCGGCGGCGGTGGTCGATGCCAGCGGCGATGCGGTGGCGGCGGCCTTGCTCCGCCTGACGGATGAGCGGACCCCCTCCGAGCGCCTCCAGCGGCCCGCCTACGTGTGTGGCGTGCAAGGCGTGAACGGAGAGCTTTCCGGTCTGGAGCTTGCCGGGCGAATCGTCGAGGGCGTGCGGGCCGGCGAGTTGCCGAAGTCCGCCATGGGCATGCATTTCCGCAGCAGCGGCCGCCCGGGCGAGGTGTTCGGCACACTCGATCTCGCCGGCGAGGAAACGGGCCGCTACGACCCGACGGATCCGGCCTGCCTCTCGGCTCTGGAGTCCACGGGTCGGGCCATCACCCGGGAGATCATCGGGTATTTTCGTGAGCATCAGCCGGGCTGGGACGAGGCCTACGTGGCCCACTGGCCGGTGCGCGCCGGGGTGCGCGAAAGCCGCCGCTGGCAGGGCGAGGCGTGCCTGACCGGCGACGAGGTGATTTCCGGCACCACCCACGACGACGATGTGGCCTTTGCCGCGTGGCCGATGGAGATGCGGGAGTCGAACCGCGGCCCGAAGCTGCGCTACCCGGACGAGGGGCGCTCGGCGGGAATTCCGGCGGGAGCTCTGCGGGCGAAGGGCTTCGAGCGGCTGTTCGTCGCCGGGCGCTGCATTTCCTGCGACCACGAGGCCCAGGCCTCGATCCGCGTGATGGGCACCTGCTTCGCCACCGGCGAGGCGGCCGGGCGAATGGCGGCCGGGTGAGCCCGTTGCTCTTTCCGAGAGTTCTGAGAAGCGGAGTTCTGCCCCCCGTTGACATCATGATTCAGCATTGCTACATCATGATGCATGAGAACGACGGTCAACATACCCGATGCCCTGCTCAAGGAGGCGCGCGAGCGTTCGCTTTCCGAAGGCCGCACGCTGGGCGAGTTGGTGGCCGAGGGGCTGCGGATGTTGCTGAGTCGCGGTCCGGCCGATGCCCCGACGCCTGTCGAACCGCTCCCGACCTACGGAGGCCGTGGACTTCAGGACGGTGTGGATCTCGACAATAATGCCGCGTTGCTCGACCTGATGGAGACCCGGTGAAACTGTTCGATGTCAACGTCCTCGTCTATGCGCACCGCGAGGACTCGCCGGATCATGCGGCCTATCGCGACTGGCTCGAGTCGCAGCTCGACGCGCCGGAGTTGTGCGCGGTGTCGGAGTTGGTGTTGTCCGGCTTTCTCCGGGTCGTGACCCATCCGAAAGCGTTCCGCGACCCGACGCCTCTTCCACTCGCCCTCGCGTTCTGCGAACGGCTTCGTCGGCATACCGGCCTCCATCTGCTCGCTCCGGGGAAGGAGCATTGGAGAATATTCACTTCGCTTTGCGAGGCGGTGGGCGCCAAGGGAAACCTGATTCCGGATGCCTACCACGCCGCGCTCGCGATCGAGGCCGGCGCCATCTGGTTCAGCACCGATTCGGGTTTTGCCCGCTTTCCGCTGCTGGACTGGCGTCACCCGCTGCGCGATGGCTGATGGGCCCGAGCGACCTCCGGGTTGCGGATTTGGTCCGGCAGAATGCCCCGGTAGAGCGGCACTCCACGGCCGAACCTCCAAACTTGGCAGGCGCGGGCGGACCCGCCATCGTGGGCCGGCGGAAGCAACATGAATAAATCCGAGTCATCTGCGTCGAAAGGATCCCCGGAGGCTGGCGAAGAGCCGGCCGACGAGGTGCTGGTCCTTCAGGCGCAGGCGGGTGACTCCGCCGCGTTCGACGAACTGGTGACCCGTCACCGGGGCAGGATTTTCGCCATGATTCGCCAGATGACCAAAAACGAAGCCGACGCCTGGGACCTCTCGCAGGAGGCCTTCATCAAGGCGTGGAAGGCTTTGCCACGCTTCGAGGTGAAGGCGAAGTTCTCGACCTGGCTCTACCGCATCGCCCACAACACCGTCTACGACTGGGCGCGCCGCAAGCGCCCGGAAGCGGGCGGGGGCGAGCTCAACGAGGAGATCTTCGGCTCCGGGTCGATCGATCCGGCCTCGACGACGACGCCGGCGGCCGAGAGGCGGCCCGATGATGCCATGCGCGACGGTGAGCTGCGCGTGAAGATCGAGGCCGCCCTCGACCAGCTTTCGCCGCAACACCGCGAAGTCGTGATCTTGAAGGACGTGCAGGGTCTGGCTTACAAGGAAATCGCCGAAGTGATGGATTGTTCCATCGGCACGGTGATGAGCCGCCTGCACTACGCCCGCCAGAAACTCCAATCACTCCTGAAGGATGAATACGAAGCCCGATGACGAACTCCTGGCCCTGTGGGTCGAGGACGAACTGGATGCCGAAGCCTCCGCCGAGGTCGAGCGCTGGGCGTGCGAGCAGCCCGAGTGGGTCGAACGCCGCGAGCAGGCACGCTGGAGCCGCGAACTCCTGGGGTCCGCCCTGGGAGGCGAAGACGAGGTGCCGCACGCCGAGTTCTTCAACGCCCGCATCCGCCGCGAGATCGAGCTTTCCGCGCCCGCAGCCGGGCCGACCCCCGAGCCCGGCAAGGTCCGCCGCGGACCGTGGCTGTGGGTGATGCCGGCGACGGCCGCGGCCGGGGTGGCCCTGGGGTTCTTCCTCGGCCACGACCGGGGTGGTGTGCCGGAAGCGACGCCACCGGTGGCCGCCGAGCTCGCACCCGTCCTCTACACCCCCGAGCGTGGGGTGCAGGCCGAGTTCGTCGGGGGCGACGAGGCTTCGGTGATCGTGCTGGCCGGCGTTCAGGCGATTCCCGACGAGTGGGAGATTCCCGAAACGGCGATGCTCGAACCGGAGCCGAGCCGGATGGCCAATCACGGCGAGGAAGAAGACGACCAGGACGTGCGATGAGATTCCTTTCCACGCTCCTCATCACGCTGATGGTGCCGCTTGCGGCAGCGGCGGCGGATCGCGGCAAGGAGGCCGTGGGTGAGGTCGAGGTTGTGGTGTATTTCGGCACCAACGACGATCCGGCGAAGGCCGGTGAGCGGACGACGGAGGTCCCGGCCGCCACGGCCGAACAGCTGCGCCGGCACGAGCCCCTGGAGTTCACGCACTACCGCCTGCTCGGGTCCGATCGCCAGAAGGTCTATCGCAGCTACGAGAACTGGGCGCAGCCGATCAAGGGAAGCGACGAGATCCTGTGCCGCTTTGAGACCGAGAGCGTGATTTCCCGCGACACCATGCGGCTCGATCTCGAGTTGTGGCTGAGCCGCAAGAAGATCCTCAAGTCGGGCATGGCATTGACCCACGGCAAGCCGGTGCTGGTGCTGGGTCCGGAGTGGCGCGGCGGACGCCTGATCGTGGCGGTCGAACTTGCGCCCCCACCCGGGTCGGGTCCATAGTGCGCCCGATGAGAGCGCTTCTCCTCTGCGTGCTGTTTCTGCCGCTCCCGCTTTCGGCGGGGCTGAGCTTTGAAACGAAACTCAAGGATGTCCATGCCGGCCATGATCAGCGGGAAGTGACCTGCGACTTCGAGTTCAGCAACGACACCGACGGGGCGATCACCATCGCCCGCTACGAATCGACCTGCTCGTGCATGAACGTCAAGGTCAAGGGCGGCAAGCTGCGCTACGAACCGGGTGAGAAGGGGACCATCCGCGCGATCTTCGACATGGGGAATTTCTCCGGCGAGGTGGATAAATCGGTGCGCCTGTGGCTCAAGGGCGACCCGGCGGGGGAGCCCTCCATCACCCTGACGACCCGCGTCCACATCCCGGTGCTGGTCGAGATCGAACCCAAGACGGTGCGGTGGGACGTCGATGCCGCGGGTGAACCGACGACCCAGGTCATTTCGATCACGATGAATCACGACAAACCGATCCACGTGCTGTCGGTCGAGCCGGGAAATCAGAAATTCACCACGGAGCTGAAGACCCTCGAAAAGGGCAAGGCCTACGAACTTCACGTCACTCCGGTCGAGGTGTCCAAGCCGGCGCTCGGGGTAATCCAGATCCGCACGGATGCCGAAAGCAGCCGCTATTCGAGTCAGCGGGCGTTTGCGCTCGTGAGAAAGCCGGTCGAGCCATGAAGAGTTCGATCGAGGTGGCGGTCATCGGGGTGGTTGCCGTGGCGGCGAGCCTGGGCACTTGGATGGCCGGGGGCAGCCCCTCGGGCATGCCGGAGAAGGAGTTGGCCGCGGCGCCGCTCCGGCCCGGCGAGGTGCGCCTGGCGACCCTCGTCGAAGGCGGGCTCGAGGGCATCCTTTGGGTCGATGCCCGCAAGGAGTCGGCGTGGAAGAGCGACGGGCTTGAGGGATCAATTCACCTGACCATCCTCTCGGATGAGCCGCTGATGGCGCAGGTGGAGCGTCACCTCGACGAGCTGGCCGATGCCGGGCGGGTGGTCGTTTACTGCGACGACCTGCATTGTTCCCTGAGCCACGACCTGGCCGACGGACTGCGCGAGATCGGCCTCGTTCCGGGAGAAATCCTGGTCCTGCAGGGCGGCATGACCGCGCTGCGGCAGGGCGGGCTGGTCAAGGGCTCCAGTCCAGGCTCTTGATCTCGATGAGTTCGAGGTAGGGCTGCCCCGGGTCCGCTTCGGGCGTCGGCGTCGCTTCGACAGCGGGTTCATCTCCGGTCGCCGGTTGCTCTTCGCCGGGCCCGTCTTCTTCAACATCCGGTTCCCCCGGGGCCACGGGGGTGCTGCTGCCGGGTGCCTCCTCCCGGTTCCAGCGCAGGGTCACCGTGGCGGGGACCCGTTTTCCCCAGCGCAGGGCGGAGTCGGGCGAGTAGAGCATCTCGGCCAGCGGCGACATTTTTGAGGCGTAGGCGCGGGCGATCTCGCCGCCGTGGGTGCTCGACGAGAGCTTGTAGGTGATCTTGTCGTCGGGGTTCGGGACCCCTTCCTCGAAGCAGCGCGGCATCGCCTCGATCACGGCGCGGAAGGTCTGCGGCTCATCGGAGGGCTCCGCGGCGAAGGCCGCCAGCCGGCCGCCGAGGAGGTCGAGGACCGGATCGATCAGCACCCGGGCCTTCTGGCCGGCGCGCTTGCGGACGATGACCAGGCTGGTGAACGGCTCCGCGTCGGTCTGCTCGAAGCGCACCCGGAAGGGGTGGTCGACGAAGTTCTCGAGCGAATTGCGGTTGGGGGCATCCGGCGTGATCCGGTCGGCGGAAAGCAGTGGCGTGTCGATCACCGAGCCGGTGAGCTCCTCGCGTTCGTAGACGGGTTCGATCAGGGGCAAGCGCGCCCCGATCGAGGAGGCGCGCAGGAAGGCGCGGAGCACGTCTTCGGCTTCCTGGCCGTCGGCCGGGTCGAGATCCTCGGGCGGGAGCGGTGTGGCGGTTCCGGAGTTCCCTCCCGAGTTCGCGGCCGCCGCTGCGGGATCTCCCGCCGGGGCTGGATTTGGTCCCGGATCGGATGCAGTAGGGGGGTTCCCAGCGGTCGGATCAGAATTCTGGGTGCCGAGGAAGGAATTCAGCAGGATGTAGGCAAGCGCCCCGCCGAGGAACAAAAAAAGGAGCGGGACCAGGACACGCTGGAGTCCGGAACTCTTGCGCGAGGGGCCGGAGGAACGCTCGGCCTTTGGCGCCGGGCGTCGTGAAACGTCCGCCGTGCTGTGGCGGGGGCTCACCCCGCCGCGGGCCGGGCGTTCCGGGAGTTCGCGGGGTTCCGGGCGGATGCGTTCATTCTCGGATTCCGGAACGGCATTGGCCGGTCTGCGACGCTCCGGCAGGGTGCCGGGCTGGAGGCGAGGCGCGGATTCCGCGGCGGGCTCGGGAGGGGCGGCTTGGGCCGGTGCCTGGACCGTGGGCTCTGCCCGGGGCGCGCGGATGGTGGCACCGCACTTGGGGCAGGGGCCCTCCACCCCCGCCAGCTTCGAGGGCACCGTGAGCTTTGTGTGGCAGCTGCCGCAGGAGAAATGAATGACGTCTTCGGGCATTGAAATCACCGGCGGTGCCGGTGGGAGGGTTGCGACGTTCTACCGGAAACGCTTTGCCGCGTCAACGCACCCGCTGGGGCACCCGCGGGGCGGTCGCCCGGCGAGCAATTCCCGCGCCGCGAATCGGCATTGGCGCGAAGCCGGGCGGGGGTCGCTTGCCTTGAATGGGATCGATGAAAAAACACGCGACCCTGGAGGCCAATGAGGCCGTGGCATCTGTCGCCTGCCGGCTGAGCGAGACGATCGCGATCTACCCGATCACCCCGTCCTCGCCGATGTCCGAGTTTGCCGACGTGTTCGAAACCCGGAACCAGAAGAACATCTGGGGGGCGACCCCGCGGGTGGTCGAGATGCAGAGCGAGGGCGGAGCCAGTGCGGTCTGCCACGGGACGCTTCAGTCCGGCTGCCTCTCGACGACCTTCACCTCGTCCCAGGGACTGCTGCTGATGATTCCCGCGATGTACAAGATCGCCGGCGAACTGACCCCTTTCGTGATGCATGTGGCCGCGCGTTCCCTGGCGACCCACGCGCTGTCGATTTTCGGCGACCACTCCGATGTCATGGCGGTGCGACAGACCGGCTTCTCGCTGCTCGCCTCGGCCTCGGTCCAGGAAGCCCACGATTTCGCCGCCATCGCGCATGCGGTCAGCCTGACCACCCGGGTGCCCTTCCTTCACTTCTTCGACGGCTTCCGCACCTCGCACGAGGTCCAGAAGATTGAGACGCTCGGAGACGAGGTGCTCGAGGACCTTGTCGACAACGAGGCCCGGCTGGCCTTCTACCGCCGGGCACTCACGCCGGATGCCCCCAGCGTGCGCGGCACGGCGATGAATCCCGACGGGCACTTCCAGGCCCGCGAGGCATGCAACCTTTTCCACGCGGCCGTGCCGGGGCAGGTGCAGGCGGCCTTCGACCGCTTCGCCAAGCTGACCGGGCGTCAGTACAAGCTCTTCGACTACACGGGGCACCCCGAGGCGGAGAAGGTCCTCATCGTGATGGCCTCCGGCGGGGAAACGGTGGATGAAACCGTGAAGCACCTCAGCGCGCAGGGCGAGAAGGTCGGCGCAATCCGCGTGCGGCTCTATCGTCCCTTCGACGAGGAGGCGCTGCTCGCGGCACTGCCACCCACGGTGAAATCGATCGCCGTGCTCGACCGCACCAAGGAGCCCGGTGCTCCCGCCGAGCCGCTGCACCTCGATGTGGTCGCCGCGCTCAGCGAGGCCCGGGAAACCGGTCGGCTGCCTTTCGACATGCCATCGGTGATCGGCGGTCGCTACGGGATTTCCTCGAAGGAATTCACGCCGGCGATGGTCAAGGGGGTCATCGACGAACTCGACAAGCCCGAGCCGAAGCGCCGCTTCACGGTCGGGATCGAGGACGACGTCACCCACCTCTCGCTCGACTACGATCCTTCCTTCTCGATCGAGCCCGATACGGTCGTGCGCGCCGTCTTCTGGGGCCTCGGCTCGGACGGCACGGTCGGTGCCAACCGCAACTCGATCAAGATCATCGGCGAAGAGACCGAGAACTACGCCCAGGGCTACTTCGTCTTCGACTCGAAGAAGTCCGGCGGCGTGACGGTCTCGCACCTGCGCTTCGGCCCGGACCTGATCCGGGCACCCTATCTGGTCAGCAGTGCCAGCTTCGTCGCCTGCCATCAGTTCGGCTTCCTGGAGAAATACGACGTTCTCGAGGCCGCGGCGGAAGGGGCCACCGTGCTGCTCAATGCGGCCTACGCCCCGGACAAGCTGTGGGACAAGCTGCCGCTCGAGGCGCGCCAGGCGATCGTCCAGAAGAAGCTCAAGGTTCACACCATCGATGCCTTTTCGGTGGCCACCGAAGCCGGCATGGGCGGCCGCATCAACACGGTCATGCAGACCTGCTTCTTCGCGCTGTCCGGCGTGCTGCCGCGCGACGAGGCGATCGCCAAGATCCAGGACGCGATCAAGAAGACCTACTCGAAGAAGGGCGACGAGATCGTCCGCCGGAACTTTGCGGCGGTCGACATGGCCCTGCAGCACCTCCACGAGGTCCCGATCCCCGGCACGCTCGACGGGGAGCCGCGGGCCGCATCGGTGCCCGAGGATGCGCCCGACTTTGTCAAGCGCGTCACCTCGGTGATGATGGAAGGCAAGGGCGACCTGCTGCCGGTCTCGGCCTTCCCCGTGGACGGCGTCTGGCCGACCGACACCACCAAGTGGGAGAAGCGCGCGATTGCCCGCGAAATCCCGGCTTGGGATCCGGACGTGTGCATTCAGTGCAACAAGTGCGTGATGGTCTGCCCGCACGCCGCGATCCGCGCGAAGTTCTACGAGAAGGACGTGCTGGCGGATGCGCCGGAGACCTTCAAGTCGGCCGACTTCAAGATGCGCGAGTTCAAGGGCGCGGCCTACACCATTCAGATCGCGCCCGAGGATTGCACCGGCTGCAAGCTGTGCGTGACCGTCTGCCCGGCGAAGAATCGCAAGGAGCCGAAGCTCAAGGCGATCAACATGACCGGCCTCGACGAGATCCGGGCCACCGAGCGGGAGAACTACGACTTCTTCCTCAACACGATCCCCGATCCCGATCGCTCCAAGCTCAATCACGGCGAGGTGAAGTCGTCGCAGTTCCTGCGTCCGCTCTTCGAATACTCCGGCGCCTGTGCCGGCTGCGGGGAAACGCCCTATCTCAAACTGGTCAGCCAGCTCTTCGGCGACCGCACGATGATCGCCAACGCGACGGGTTGTTCCTCCATCTACGGCGGAAACCTGCCGACCACACCGTATGCGAAGGACGCGCAGGGCCGCGGTCCGGCCTGGGCCAACTCGCTGTTCGAGGACAATGCCGAGTTCGGCTTCGGCATGCGCTTCGCAGTCGATCAGAAAACCGAGTATGCCCGCAGCCTGCTGGCCGGCCTCGCTCCCGAGATCGGTGACGACCTGGTGCGTGACATTCTCGAGGCCGACCAGTCCGAGGAGACCGGCATCGACGCCCAGCGCGACCGGGTCAAGGCGCTTCGAGCCAAGCTGTCCAGCTGCTCGAGCCACGAGGCGGTGACGCTCAAGGAACTCGCCGACTACCTGGTCAAGAAGTCGGTTTGGATCGTCGGTGGCGACGGCTGGGCCTACGACATCGGCTACGGCGGCCTCGACCACGTGCTGGCGCAGGGTCGCGACGTCAACGTGCTGGTGCTCGACACCCAGGTCTACTCGAACACCGGAGGCCAGGCCTCGAAGGCCACGCCGATCGGTGCCGCCGCCAAGTTCGCCGCGAGCGGCAAGGGCAGCGCGCCGAAGGAACTCGGCCTCATGGCCATGCAGTACGGAAACGTCTACGTCGCCCGGGTCGCCATGGGCTCCAAGGACAGCCAGGTGGTCAAGGCGCTGCGCGAGGCGGAGTCCTGGCCCGGCCCGTCGCTGGTCATCGCCTACAGCCACTGCATCGCGCACGGCTTCGACCTGTCGCTGGGCATGGAGCAGCAGAAGCTGCTGGTGAATTCCGGCCTGTGGACGCTGTTCCGCTACGATCCACGCCGTATCTCCGAAGGACAGCCGCCACTGGTGCTCGATTCCAAGGAGCCGAAGGTCAAGACCGCCGACTTCATGCGCAACGAGACCCGCTTCCGGATGATCGAGAAAATGAATCCCGAGCGCTTCAAGATGCTGGCCGACGAGGCACAGGAGAGTGCGCTTCATCGCTGGAAACTCCTCGAACAGATGGCGGCCATCCATTTCCCGGAGGAAGGCGCCGTCACCACTGCCGAAGACGACGAATGAACGGAGCGCGGACCCTCCTGGCCACCGTAGCCTTGGTCCAGGAGGCAGTCTGCATCCCATCCCCAAACACCCCGACCATGAACCTCGAAACCAACTATCTCGGCCTTCCACTCAGCCATCCCATCCTGCCGGGTGCCGGACCCCTCGGTTGTGATGCCGCCCACGCGCGTCAACTGGAGGACGCGGGAGCCCCGTGCATCATCATGAACTCGCTTTTCGAGGAGCAGATCGTTAGGGAGCAGCGCGCCGCCTTCGCCGCGGTCGACGAGGCCGAGGAAAGCTTCGCCGAAGCGCTGAGCTACCTGCCCGAGCCCGAGGACTACCGTCTCGGCCCCGACGACTATCTCTCGACGATCACCCAGATCAAGGCGGCGGTGGATGTGCCGGTAATTGCCTCGGTCAACGGGATCAGCCCCGACGGCTGGCGCGAGTATCCCCGGCTGATCGCCGCGGCCGGTGCCGATGCGCTGGAGGTCAACCTCTACCATCTCGCTTCCGATCCGCACGAAAGCGCGGCCGATGTCGAGGCCCGCCTGCTGGAGTCGGTCAAGGCCGCCCGCGAAGGCATCGACATTCCGATCGCGGTGAAGTTGTCGCCCTTCTTCACCTCGATCCCGCACTTCGTGGCCCGGCTTGAGGAGATCGGCGTGCAGGCCGTGGTCCTGTTCAACCGCTTCTACCAGCCGGACATCGACATCGAGGAACTCAGCACCGAGTCGACGCTGCGGCTTTCCGACCCATCGGAGCTCACGCTCCGCCTGCGCTGGCTGGCGATCCTCCACGGCCGGACCAACCTCGAGTTGTCCCTGAGCGGCGGTGTCCACTCGGCCAACGACGTGATCAAGGGGCTGATGGCGGGCGCGACCACCGTGCAGACCGTCTCCGGCCTGCTGCACCACGGGATCCACCACCTGCGCACCCTGCTCGACGACTTCCGCTACTGGCTGGCGGAGCACGAGTACAAGGACCTTGAGGATCTCCGCGGCTGCATGAGCCACCGCAACGCCCCCGATCCCGAGGCCATCGAGCGCGGCAACTACGCCATGGTGCTCAACAGCTGGACGACGGGCTGAGGGCTGCCACCGGATGCCGCCCAGGTCGGCAGGTCGGGGATCCCGCCTTCGCTCTGCGAAACAGGGCGGGCGCTGGGTATCCGGGCGCAGGAGTCGTGAATTCTCCGGCTCCTGCCGTCGGGACCCATCGGGTCATTTGACCCATACGCAGTCAGAGCGGTATTGGCCCAGCTCCCGGCCGGCGAAAGACGGTTGCGCGGGAGACGTAGGGATGGCACTTCATGTTGAGTCTTATGATCCCGGCCCGCATTTCTTCTGCCCTCGGGCTGATCGCCCTCGCCGCGCCTCAAACAGCGAGGGGCGAGGTGGACTTCGCCCATGAGGTGGTGCCGCTGCTCCAGAAGCACTGCGTCGAGTGCCACGGGGGGGACGAGTCGAAGGGCGGGTTTTCGCTGAACGACCGTGGGATCTTTCTCGATGCCGATGTCGTCGAACTCGGCAAGCCGCAGGATTCGTATCTGATCGAGTTGCTGCGCACCGACTTCGAGGACGAACGGATGCCGCCGCCGAAGAAGCAGGCGGATCCGCTGCCCGAGGAGGAGATCCGGGTCTTCGAGCGCTGGATTGCGGCCGGCCTGCCCTGGGAGCCGGGTTTCAGCTTTGCCGGTGACCGCTACGAGGCCCCGCTCAAGCCCCGCCGGCCGGAGCTGCCGGCCGGGCCGGCCGATGCGCATCCGATCGATCTGCTGCTGGGCAAATGGTTCGAGGAGAACGGGGTCGAGCCACCGCACCCCTTGGACGATTCCGCGTTCCTGCGCCGGGTGTCCTTCGATCTGATCGGCCTGCCGCCGACACCGGAAGAGCTGGCGGAGTTTCTCTCCGATGACTCGCCCGACAAACGTCAGTCGGCGATCCATGATCTGCTCGGCCGCCATACCGACTACGCCGATCACTGGCTGACCTTCTGGAACGACCTGCTGCGCAATGCCTACGACGGCACCGGATTCATCACCGGCGGGCGCACCCGCATCACCGGTTGGCTCTACGGTGCCCTCCACACGAACCGTCCCTACGATGAGTTCGTCCGCGAGCTGGTGGCTCCCGGGAAGGAGGCGCGCGGATTCATCGACGGCATCCAGTGGCGCGGCGAGGTGAACTCCAGCCAGACCAAGGCGATCCAGTTTTCGCAGAACGTCTCGCAGGTGTTTCTCGGCATCAACATGAAGTGCGCGTCGTGCCACGACAGCTTCGTCGACCAGTGGAAGCTGGAGGATGCCTACAGCCTGGCGGCGATCTACTCGAACGAACCGCTGGAGCTGCATCGCTGCGACAAGCCGACCGGCGAGAAGGCGCTCGCCAGGTGGATCTACCCCGAGCTGGGCGACATCGATGCGAGCGCTCCGCGCGACGAGCGCCTGAAGCAGCTCGCCGACCTGATCGTGCATCCGGAGAACGGGCGGACGGCGCGGACGATCGTCAACCGCCTGTGGCAGCGGCTGATGGGGCGCGGCATCGTCGATCCCGTCGATGCCATGGACACCGAGCCCTGGAATGTCGACCTGCTCGACTACCTGGCGACGCGACTGGTGGACGAGGACTACGACCTCAAGGCCATCCTCGAGTTGATCGTGACTTCGGAGATCTACCAGAGCCGCAGCGTGAACGTCGCCGAGGAATCCAAGCAGGGCGAGTTCCGGGGGCCGGTGATGAAGCGCCTCACGGCGGAGCAGTTTGTCGATGCGGTGAGCCGGGTGACGGGCAGTTGGCCCCAGGCACCCAAGGGGGGGAAGAAAGGGCCGCAGACGCTTGAAGTCGTGGCCAAGGCTCGCGGGCTCGGAAAATGGGAGGGTCCGGTGCGCGCGTCGCTGCGCGGACTCGATGCGTTCCAGGCCGCGCTCGGCCGTCCGAACCGCGACCAGGTCGTCTCCACGCGTCCGGACCTGCTTTCCACCCTCGAGGCGATCCACCTCGCCAATGGACCGGAGTTCGCCTCGATGCTGCGCGAGGGCGCGGCCGCACTGCTCGCGACCAAGAAACCGGCGGACGAACTTGTCGATCACGTCTATCTTGCCGCGCTCGGGCGTCGCCCGGATGAGGGGGAGAAGGCCGTGGCGGTCGGCATGCTCGGTGAGGGCACCGCCGAAGAAGGTCTCGCCG
Organism: Haloferula sp. A504; assembly: GCF_044385805.1. NCBI lineage: Bacteria > Pseudomonadati > Verrucomicrobiota > Verrucomicrobiia > Verrucomicrobiales > Verrucomicrobiaceae > Haloferula > Haloferula sp. A504. The sequence goes on along the minus strand of NZ_JBISBU010000035.1, from coordinate 10,493 downwards.
ACTTCCTTTGGACCGTCTTTGTGCAACCTGAGTTCTTCTACATCCAATGAGTGACCGGAATTCATCTGATTGGCTCGATGCGTCGCGTCCGGACTGGTCGCGCCGCGAGTTCCTTCGTCGTCTGGCGGCGGGGTCGGCCTTCACACTGGCGGGCGGCGCGCCGCTGCTGCGTGCCGAGGACGAGGTCGAGCATCCGGCGGCGCGGGCCGACTCCTGCATCCTGATTTGGATGGCGGGTGGCATGGCTTCGCCGGAAACCTTCGATCCCAAGGCCTACCTGCCCTTCGAGGTGGGCACGCCGGTGGAGAAAATCATCAGCACCTTTCCGGCGATCGACACCTCGGTCGACGGGCTGCAGATCTCTGCCGGCCTGCCGGAGATCGCCAAGGTCATGGATCGCGGCACGCTGATCCGCTCGCACGTGCAGCCCGACCTCGGCAGCATTCTGCACTCGCGCCACCAGTACCACTGGCACACCGGCTACGTGCCGCCGCAGACGGTCGCGGCGCCGCACATCGGGGCTTGGATGGCCAAGGTGCTTGGCCCGCGCAACGAGGTGATGCCGCCTTTCATCAACATCGGCCAGCGCCTCGAGGGCATCGGCGAAAGCCAGGAGATCAAGGCCTTCACGACCGGCGGCTTTTTCGGCTCCGAGTTCGCTCCCTTCAATCTGCCCTATCCGGAAAAGGCGGCCGAGGCGGTGCGCCCGCCCGACGGCATGGGCCCTGATCGTTTCGCCCGCCGCTACAGGGCGCTCAAGCAGATGCTCGAGCATTCGCCGAAGGGGGAGGGCCTCAGCGATTACCATCAGGAGTCGATGCTGCGTTCGCTCGACGCCGCTCACCGCCTGCTCGGCTCGCCGAAGCGCCAGGCCTTCGACCTGGCTCGGGAGAAGCCGGAGATCCTCGAGGAATACGACACCGGTCGCTTCGGCCGTGGCTGTCTACTGGCGCGCCGCTTGGTGGAGGAGGGCGCGCGCTTCGTCGAGGTCACGACCGAGTATGTCCCCTTCCTTCACTGGGACACCCACGAGAACGGGCACAAGACCTACGAGCGTCTGCACGCGGAAATCGACCGCCCGATCGCCCGCCTGATCCGCGATCTCGAGGAGCGGGGAATGCTCGACCGCACGCTGGTGGTGATCGCCTCGGAATTCAGCCGCGACATGATGATCGAGGGCGTGCCCGGCTCGACCGCGAAGGACCAGTCGCGCGCCAAGACCGACGTCATCAAGGAGATGAAGCACTACGGCCTGCACCGCCATTTCACCGGCGGCAGCTCGGTCGCGATGTTCGGCGGTGGGATGAAGAAGGGCTTCGTTTATGGCCGGACCGCCGACGAGCGTCCGTGCCTGGCGGTGGAGAACCCGGTTTCCATCACCGATCTGCACGCCAGCCTCTTCACGGCCATGGGCATCAGTCCCAAGACCGTCTTCGACATCGAGCGCCGGCCCTTCTACGCGACCGAGGACGGCAAGGGCAAGGCGGTGATGGACCTGTTCGCTTGAGGTCGGGCTTGGAGCTGATGGTGGTGCGGCCCGGAGGAGGCAGCTCCTGGACTGCGGCGATTCATCGCCGCTCTGGCGAAGCAATTCATTGCGAAGCCGGGTGGCCGATGAAGCCGATGGCACAGGCACTCCCCGGCGCTGAAGCGCCTGCCGAGAGCGGCGCTGAAGCGCAGCAGTCTAGATCCCCCACCCATCGCGGATCTGGAAATGGACTCGCAAGTGGCTTTTTCCCTGACGCCTGCGGAGTCTTTTGCAAGCTTCTCCCACGTCCCCATGAAACGCACCACCTGCTTCCTGCTCGCCCTCCTCGGTCTGGCCGAGTTCTCCCACGCCGCCCCCGAATCCACCCCCGAGACCCGCCTGATCTGGACCGACGAGCCGCTTTCGTTGCTCGACGAGGGGGGGAACCCCCGCCGCCGGGGCAAGTGGTCGCAGTTCGTCTATCCGATCGGCAACGGGCGGCTCGGGGCGACCATCTTCGGCGGCCCGGCCGAGGAGCGCATCCAGTTCAACGAGGACTCGGTGTGGGTCGGCAACGAGGACAACACCGGCGGCTACCAGCCCTTCGGCGACATCTATCTGGAAATGCCGCATGCCGAGTTCTCGGATTACCGGCGCCAGCTCGATATCAGCCGGGCGATCCACACGATCTCCTACAAGTCGGGCGGGGTGACCTACAAGCGGGAGTATTTCTCAAGCTATCCGGACCAGGTGATGGTGATGCGCTTCACCGCCGACAAGCCCGGCTCGCTCAGCGGTCGGGTCTTTCTCGACAACGACCACGAGCTGCCCATGACCGTCGAAGGTGAGGACCTCGTGCTCAAGGGCGACACCAGCGGGTTCTGGTGGTGGCAGCAGCAACTGGTCAACGAGAAGAAGCTGCTCGCCGACCGGAAATACGCGTCTCCCGAGAACATCGACCTCGATCTCGAGGCCCGCTGCCGGGTGCTGCACGAGGGTGGTGCCGTCAAGGCCGAGGGCGCGGCGATGATTTTCGAGGATTGCGACGCGCTCACGCTGATTCTTTCCGCCGATACCAACTACGTGAACGAGCGCGAGAAGGGGTGGACCGGCCCGCATCCGCACGAGCGCGTGCTCGGCTGGCTCGACGCCGCGGCGAAGAAGCCGTATACCACCCTGCTCGCCGACCATCTTGCCGACTACCAGGCGCTCTACGGGCGGGTTGCCATCGACCTCGGGGAAACCCCGGAGGCATTGACTTCGCTCAAGACCTCCGAGCGGGTCGAGAGATACAAGCAGGAGGTGAAGACAAGCGGCTACGGAAACGTGACCGACCACGACCTTGAGGAGTTGCTCTATCAGTACGCCCGCTACCTGATCATCAGCTCGTCTCGCCCGGGTCACGGCGGACTCCCGGCGAACCTGCAGGGGCTGTGGCTCATCGACCGCCGGCCGCCGTGGCGCTGCGACTACCACACCGACATCAACGTCCAGATGTGCCACTGGCTCACCGGACCGTCGAACCTGACCGAGTGCTTCGTGCCGCTGGCCGAGTGGATCGATTCGATCCGCGAGGTTCGCAAGGAGGAAACCCGGCGCGTGTTCGATGCCGAGCGTGGCTGGCTGATGCGTAGCGAGAACAACGTCTTCGGCGGCTCGACCTGGCACGTCCAGAAGGGCGATTCGGCCTGGCTGTGCCAGAGCCTCTGGGACCACTACGCCTTCACCCGGGACAAGGAATACCTGAAGAACTACGCCTACCCGATCATGAAGGAAATCAGCGAGTTCTGGGTCGATCACCTCAAGGAGTTGCCGGACGGCACGCTGGTCGCACCCGAAGGGCGCTCGCCCGAACACGGTCCGGTGGGGGTCGATGGCGTGACCTATGACCAGCAGCTTTGCTGGGACCTCTTCACCAACATGATCGAGGCCAGCGAGGTGCTGGGGGTGGACGCTGAATACCGCGAGCAACTCCGAGCCAAGCGCGGGAAGCTGCTCGGCCCGCAGATCGGCAAGTGGGGCCAGTTGCAGGAGTGGATGGAGGACATCGATGACCCGAAGGGCACGCACCGCCACACCAATCACCTGATCGGCGTCTATCCCGGTCGCCAGATCAGCCCGACCGAGACCCCGAAGTTCGCCGAGGCGGCGAAGGTCAGCCTGAACGCCCGCGGCCACGGCCCGACCGGCTGGAGCAAGGCGTGGAAGATCAGCCTCTTCGCCCGGCTTTTCGAAGCCCGCAAGTCGTATGAGATCCTCACCGATCTGGTCGCTTCCAAGACTTATGGCAACCTGTGGATGACCCACCCGCCATTCCAGATCGACGGCAATTTCGGCTACGCCGCCGGGGTCAACGAGATGCTGCTCCAGTCGCAGACCGGAGAGATTCATCTGCTGCCGGCGGTTCCGGACGCCTGGTCCGATGGCAGCGTCCACGGCATGCTCGCGCGTGGTGACTTCGAGGTCGATATGGACTGGAAGGACGGCAAGTTGACCAAGGCGGTGATCCGAGCTGGCAGCAACAGTCCGGGGAAATGCGTGGTGCGCTACGGGGGGAAGACCGTGACGCTGGAGCTCCAGCCGGGCACCGAGAAGACCCTCACCCCCGACTCGTTCTGATACCTCGCTGGCGCGAGTAAGCCAACCGTCCGAGTCATCATGATCATGACCCGCCTGTTCTTCCTTGTCGTCTTTCTCGTCCATGTGCCGGTGCTCGCCGCCGGAAGACCCAACGTCGTCTTCATTCTCGGCGATGACCAGGGATGGGCGGACTACGGATTCATGGGGCATTCCGTGATCCGGACCCCGCACCTCGACAAGCTTGCCGACCGCAGCCTGGTGTTTGGCCACGGTTACGTGGCCGCACCCTTGTGCCGCCCCTCGTTGGCCTCGATGGCGACCGGCTTGTTCCCCTTCCAGCACGGCGTGACCGGCAACGATGTTGATGGGATGAATCGCCGGGCCGAGCTGGATGGGCCGGTGAAGGAGGAATTCCACCGGCATCCGAGTTTCATCAAGGCGCTCACCGCCGCCGGGTATCTCGCCCACCAGTCCGGCAAGTGGTGGGAGGGGGCGTATGCCGATGGTGGGTTCACCCACGGCATGACCCACGGCGATCCGAAGCGCGGCGGACGGCACGGCGACGCCGGGCTGGAAATCGGCCGCGCGGGCATGAAGCCGGTCACCGACTTCATCGACCACGCCGTCGCCGAGGAGAAGCCGTTCCTGCTGTGGTATGCGCCCTTCCTTCCCCACACCCCGCACAACCCGCCGGAACGTCTGCTGAAAAAATACCGCGGAGAGGGCCGGCCGATGGATGAAGCGAAGTATTTCGCGATGTGCGAATGGTTCGACGAAACCTGCGGGGAACTCCTCGGCCACATCGAAAAGAAGGGCCAGACCGGCAACACGCTGGTCCTCTTCATCTGCGACAACGGTTGGGCACCGCGCAGCCGCAATGCCGGGGATCCGAACCAGAAGCTCTGGAGCGGCTTCGCGCTGCGCTCGAAGGGCTCACCGTACGAGAACGGCATTCGCAGTCCGGTCCTGGTGTCATGGCCGGGCCGGGTAGAACCGGGGAGGTCGGACGACTTCGCCCATGCGATCGATCTGTTTCCGACCATCGCGGCTGCCGCCGGTGTGGAGGCACCGGAGGACCTGCCGGGCCTCGACCTCCTCGATGCCGATGCCCGCGGAGAACGCGAGCGGGTCTTCGGGGTGACCCACTCGATCCACAACATGACGCCCGGAGACCCGGGGGACACCCTGCAGTATGAGTGGTGTGTCGGGCGCGATTGGAAGCTCATCCTCCGCCATGCCGGAAAGGACACGACGAAGTATCGCAACCTCCACGCGTGGGACAGCGCACCGGCCCACCTCTATCAGATCCGGGAAGATCCCGGTGAGAAGCACGATCTCGCGGAGGAGAAACCCGGGGTGGTGGAGCGGCTCAAGAATGAGATCGCCGCCTGGAGGAAGCGGCTGGCGGAGCCGGGGGAGTGAGAAAGGGAAAGCGGTTCAACCTTCCGATCAGGGCGGCAGATCAGGTCAAAGATATTGTACGAGTCGACGGGAGCGATGGGGACCTCCTAAAGGAGGAACTACGAACGCGGAAGTCGGGCTGGAAGGGTCTGATTGGGGTTTCAGACTTCCTCCGCTTTGAGCCAGCGGAAGCTCACCACCTCGAAGCGGCGGCCGAACTCGGTGTCGCCGGGTGTCCTCGGCTTCGGATTGAGTCCGTCGGGTCCGGGCTCCAGTGGTTCGGGCGTGCGTTGGACGACGGCCTCGCACCAGGCGCGGGCGAGGATGTTCCCCTGCGGGTCGCGGGCGTCGCCGTAGGCCCGGATGACGAATGAGTCGGACCGCACCGTGATCGACGGAGCGAGCACTTGGAGCAGGTCGCCCTGCGTGAGGAAGCCGGGGGCGCCCCATGCCATCGTCCCGGGCTTGAGCGTCTGCTCGAGCCGGGTGGGATCCTCGATGTTGTCCGGGTGCACGTAGTCTTCGAGCGATTCGTCGTTCTCGATGGGAAGCGCGTCGACGAACGCCTGGTTGAGCCCGGAGGCATCGATAGCCGCCTGCAGCGCTCCCTTGCGGCCGGTTTCGTCGTTGTGCAGCCGGCGGTTCACGAAGTCGGACATCGAGAGAAAGGGTCCGCGCAACTTCACCTGTTCGACGATGGCCTCGGCGAGGCGCTCGATTTCCTCGTCGCTGAGGCTGCGAAATCCGTTCCACGCCTCGTCGGACAGGCCCGCGCTGCCATTGGTGACCTCCCGGTCGGCGGCCAGCAACCGGCGGAACGGACTGGATTCGTCGTCATCGCGGGTGGCGGCGAGCACGGCCTTCCACGCCTCGACGCGGGTGGAGTTCACATTGAAGGCGCCCTCGACCATGAGGTGGCGGGCGGCGCGGTGGAAGTCGAGCTCGGCGGGGTCGGAGGGGGCGGTTCCGGCGAGGATCATCCGGCCGTTTGGCAACGGCTGGGCAGCCGGGTCTGCGAGGAAGGCCGACTTCTGTCTGCGGTCGCCGCCGGAGACGAAGTAGGCGTCCCACAGCGCGTGGTTCACTTCGTAGGAGAGGTCGTAGACCAGCTGCCGCTCTCCCGGAAGGCCCTGCAGCAGGGCCCGTCCCTGCTTGGCCCAGGCGTCGCGGTTGTCGGAGCGTTCGCCATCGGACGACCAGCCGATCGCGTTCGGATCGAATCCGCCGTAGTCATCGTCGTCGCGGGATGGTGGCACGGTGCGGTCGAGACCGTCGTAGCCGAGGCGGGGGTCGGCGAGCGAGTTGCCGAAGGCGAAGGACGGGTGCCAGACGAGCTCTGAGAGCTTGGCGCTCTGGAGCTGGCCGAGCGAGAGGATGCCGGTCTCGCGCCGCGGCAGCTCGAAGAGGATGTGCCGATCGAGCCCCTCCTGCGGCGGTCCGAAGGGGTTGCCGTGGTAGCGACCGTTCTGGAAGCGGGGAGTCTGGGCGTCCCAGCCGACGGCTTCGTCGTAGAGATCGCGCGTGTAGGCACCGAAGAACCACGGGCCGCCACCGCTGCTGTTCGAGCCTCGGGTCGGCAGGCTGCCGGCGAGGTTCTCCCACGGGTTGCGGACGGCATAGGAAGCGCGCGGGTTCCAGGTGGCGAACAGCGCCTCCTGGAAGAAGGCCTCGTTGCCGGACATCGGGCCGGCGTTGACCAGGTTGGACCGGTGTTCCTCGAACCACCTCAGCCGCAGGCCCTGGCGGGTGCGGACGTCGGGCGGAAGGGTGGCTCGCGGATTCAGGCGATCGAGCAGCTCGATGTCCATCCGGCTCTGGTCGTCCCACGCGATCCTTGGCTCCTTGCCGGCACCGAATTGAAGCGAGCCGGAGAGGTAAGAGAGTTGGGGGAGGTTGTCGAAGTGATGGTCCGGGGAATACTGTGAATCGCCTCCATACCCTTCCGTCGCTTCGGCAGTGCCAAACACGATTGGTCGTGCGTCCCCAAGTTGCTTCATCACGACGCGGGTGTCATCGGCCTGGTTCTCGATGCCTCCCCACAGCCCCAGCCACCAGAAGGGGGTTGGCGCGTACCAGTATTGGGTTGGTTGATGCTCAACTCCGCCGCCGATGTCGGATCCAGAGACATAGAAGCTGCGGGAAGGATCTGGTGACACCTCGCAACTTAGCTCGTTTGCCGCGAGGTCGTAAGGGCCTGGGCGGTAGGTGCTGAGCGCGTCGTATTCGGCGGATCGGGCCGGGGAAAAGACCAGGCACTCGCCGGGACCGAAGGTCGTCTTGGGCACCGAGAAATAGTAGGAGCCCATGTAGGGATCGTGGTAATCATCCGAGGCGAGGAGGGCCGCCAGGCTACCATCCGCAAAATTGGTGCTGCGACCTCCCTCGAACGAAATCCAGGCCAATCGTTGTCCGAAGTTGTTGGTCGTCCACATCTCCTGACGCCCGTTGCCCTGGATCATCAAGATGGCGGGCTCGAACTCGAGCTCCACGTTGTAGGGGTTCCAGAGGACGACCCGCGGATAGATATGGTGCCGGAGCTGGTAGGCGACGTCGTCTTCCGGGTCCTGGGGCACGGTCTCGAAGGTGCTGATCTGCATGTAGTTCGAGGCTTCGACCAGGATCGGCTGGAGGTTCGCACGACGGGTGTCGCTGAGTCGGGCCGGGTTCTCGTTGGCGAGGGCGTAGTCTTCGCTGTCGGGATCCTCGACCGTTTCCGGACTGACCGTCGCCACATCGTTGCCGGTCCAGGTGACGGCGGAGGATGCCCAGTCGCGAAGCAGGCCCATGGTCGGACCTGCGGGCCGGAGCCCGGCGCCGTCGAGCTGTGCCAGCATGGGGGTTTCGTCGTCGATGCCCGGCAGCCCCCTGTAGCCGGGGACGCTGCCGTCGCTCTCGAACCACGAGCTGAGGTCACGCTTGAGACCGCCGTCGAGGACATTGGCCTGCACGGCTCGTGAGTGGATGGTGAAATCGTGGAAATGGCGGCGTGGCCAGGCCGTCCCCGCCGCCAGGTCGACCGAGCGGCTGCTCACGAAACGGGCGCGTTCCGAATCCCCGACATCGAGTCCTTCGCCGATGAGTTCGGGTGAGTTGCCCCGGCCTGTCACCAGGCCGTAGCGCGCACGGGTCTCACCGCCCGCGGCATGGGGGTCGTAGAGGGCGACGTCGGCCCGCTGGCTCAGGTCGCCGGTCCACCACGCCATCGCCCCCGGGTGGTCGCCGGTGATTTCGACCAGAGGAGCCGAGACGCGGGCGTCGACCTCATCGCCGACGGAACCCTCCGCCACGAGATCGATGCGTGCCGACGGGGAGGTTCCGGGACGGGCGCCGCCGCTGACCAGCCAGGCCCTGGCATTTTCCTTCGCGCTCCAATCGGCTTCGACGCGCCGGTCGACCCAGCTGCCGGTGTCCGGGTCCCGGGACCACCACGATTCGTTGTCCGGGTTGGTGGACGACCAGACGCCGGTCCAGTGGATGTCCGATTCGCCCTCGAGGAGGTCCGCCGGGGCACACACGCGCTGGTCCGGACCGAGTTCCACCTGGAGCTGGCCAATGGCCTGCTGCAGGGCGAGCCGTGCGTTGGCGCGGGCCTGTGTCTGGGCCTGCCCGGCGCCGGACGACCGGAGCTGGATGGTGGAAAGGGCCAGCATGCCGACGGCCAGCAGGCTGAGGAGCACCATCATCAGCACCGTGACGACGAGGGCAAAGCCCCGTCGCCGCCGATCTGCGGGTCGATGACAAACCTCAGAATGACGCATCACTTGGTAAATACACACGTGTGGCGGGGAACGCCACGATTTTTCGGCCTCTTGGAAGTCGGGTTCAGCCGCGCTGGCGGGCGGCGCGGGCCATTTCCTCGATCAGCACCAAGCATGCCGGGCCGGGCGGGGATTCGCGGCGGCATCCGACGGAGACGCAGACCGGCTCGGGTTGCGGTTCGATCTTCCGGAGCAGGATCCGATCCCCTGCGTCGTCGTGTCCCGCGACCAGGGCCAGGCCGAGGCCGCCCTCGACCGCCGTGCGCAGGCTCGTCCAGCCGTCGAATTCCCCGACGACCACGGGTTTGGCGCCGGAATCGCGCAGCAGCTCGCTCACCAGGCGCCAGTAGTCCGGATACTCGTCGCGCTGGTAGATCAGGAGTCGGGCACCATTGAGTTCCGCAAGCTGGAGCGGACCGGTTTTTCCGCTGGCGGCCGGTGTCGCGACCCGCCACGGCAGGCGCATCAGGGGACGCCATTCGATCGCCGATTCATCGCCACTGCCGGGCACGGTGACGATCAGATCGTAGGATCCGCTCCGCAGCCCGCATTTCATCTCGGTCGTCGAGGCGTCGAAGAGCTGGACACGGACCCCCGGGTGGAGCTGGGCGAAGCATTCCAGCGCCGGGCCGAGCATGGGACCGGCGAGGGAGGGGGCGTAGGCGACCCTGATCAACTCGCCCTTCGCCACTTCGCGGACCCGCTCGGCGATCCGCCCGGCGGTGGCCACCCAGGCCGCGCCGTCGCGGGCGAGGACTTCTCCGGCCGGCGTGAGCTCGATGGAATGCGCCGAGCGCTCGAGCAGGACGACCCCCAGTTCTTCCTCGAGTGCCTTGATCTGCCGGCTGATCGCCGAGGCGCTGAGATGGGTCCGCCCGGTGGCGGCGGTGATCGATCCTTCCTCGGCCACCGCGAGAAAGGAGCGCATCTGCCGGAAATCCATGGGCGGAATCCTGACCGGGCCGCCGCCGGGCTCAATCGGAAACTGTTGGACCTTGCGATGGCTTCCTACGGCGCGATTAGCGCTTCGATTTGCTTCTGCAGACGCTCGGTGATCTTGAGGATGGAGGCGTCGGGTTCCTCGATCTCCCGTGCCTCGGCCATTCGCTGCTTTGCGGCTCCAGCGTCTCCTGCCAGAGCCTCGATCAGTGACCGATGCAGCAGGACCTCCCGATAGATGGAAGGTTTGGTGGCCGCGCGAGATTTTTTCTGTAAATTGTGAAGAGGCACGGGGTTCTGGAGGTGGTTTGGAACGGTTGTTGGTTTCGGTGTTTGGCTCAGTTGTC